>NZ_JAPJZK010000004.1 GCF_026309355.1 Spartinivicinus marinus | reverse complement strand
AAGAGTTCATTGATCAACTATATAAGTAATGGGAGTCAATTAATAATGTGAATTCGGTGAAAAAACTGTCCTAATTGATCAAAACAAGATCGTTTTGATTGTTTGTTTTACCAATGGATGGCTTTTGCACCGAATTCATGTTACTTAGGGTCACGTCAACGTTAAAAAAGGATATACACAATCACTAAAGATACCCTCTATTCTTGTTTATTAAGTGTCGCAAGCAAGGGGGCATCCATGCCAAACATCAAACCATCGCGTAGGGTGAACAATAACGCTAGTAAAACCATTGAGCAGCAAATCAGCGCTTTTCTTAAATCGGGAGGTCAAATAATCCAAGTCCCTTACGGCCAGAGTGGTAGACCCAGTATCGCTGAACTGAAAAAGCAAGGTAAAGAGGGTGTCACGCTAACGAAGTCAATAACGGACTGGAATCAAACGCCAGCATGCTCATCGATAAACAACACTAAATCTCAGCAATGAAGCTTATCTTGTGGGCTTGTTTGCTAGCTATGAACATGGCTTCTTCAGCTAACATGCTGACATTTGCGGTAGCTAAATGGCCACCGTATTTCGATGATGAAAGGCCTGACCAAGGTACGCTCGCCATGCAGTTAACCTTGCAATTCCGTGAGGCGGGCATTGACGTACATTATCATTGGTATGATAGCTGGAAAGCTGCTTATAACCATGCACAGGCTGCAAATGTGAAAGCATCGCCGGGCTGGATATGTAACCAAACGCGAGCCAAACAGTTTTATTTTTCTTATCCTATTTATGCGATTAAAACCGTTTTTTTTCACCTAAAGACAACGCCAGTTCAGTGGGAAACCCTGGCTGATTTAAAAGATATAGGGCCGATAGCTATTACAGCATCCTACTATTTTGGCCGGCAATTTGAAGAGGCTGCCAAAACCCATCAGTTACAGTTACGCCAGGTACGAATAGAACGACTCACATTTAACTTATTATTGAAAGAGCGAGTGGCGCTAGTACCCATGCCGCTTGATAATGGCCTATTAATTCTTAATAAATATTTCTCAGAAGCAGATCGTCGAAAAATTACTTATCATGAAAAAAATACGGATAAAAGTTATTTGCATATTATGGTACCTAAACAGCAACCGGGTGCACTACGACTTTATCTTCGTATCAACCAGGTATTAATCAATTCGGCAAAGAAACTCATGGATAAGAAAGGGCGCCTTTTACAATTTGCTAAACTCTGTCCAGGTATTCAGCAGCCGGGTTGGGCATTTAGTCCATAAACTATTAGTTGATCGGCATCAAAGGGAGCAAATAGCTATATCAGTAGGATTATTAGTTATTTGCTTAGCGTAAAAGCACCGAGTCATCTGTTACATAGCGCCACTCCCTTTCAATGAATAGCACTGATGTCCTTGCTGCAAGATAGAATTTTGAGCAACTTTATTTAGGCTTGTTATGCAGACTCTGCTGGTAAAGCTGCATTCAGTTTTGTCGTTTGTACATGTTCCCCCGGCAAGCATGCAGTAATAAATATTTTTAGTACCTATACATACACACCCTTACCGTGGGTAGACAGTTCAATAATATCGATTGGCTATTTATCTTTATGAAGATGTATGTCCATTTGTGGAAAAGGAATGGAAATATTTGCCTCATCCAAGGCGAGTTTAATCTTTTCTACTAACTCAAAATAAGTTGGCCAGTAATCTACTGTATTAACCCATGGGCGAACAGCAAAATTAACGCTAGAGTCCGCCAGTTCCAAGACAGCTACTGTATAGCCTGGATCTTTAAGTACCCGTACATCCGCATCAAGTATTGAAGAAAGCACTTGTTTGGCTTCCTTAAGGTTAGCTTCGTACCCTACACCGATTACCAAATCAATACGACGGGTTTTTTCTCGAGAATAATTGACAATAGCATCAGACATAACAGAAGAGTTAGGCATTATTATGACTTTATTATCAGGGGTACGCAGCTCCGTTGAAAATATTTCTATTTTAGTAACAGTACCCGACTGGCCGCCAGCCTCAATATAGTCTCCAGATTTAAATGGGCGTAAAAGTATAATCAAAACACCTGAAGCAAAATTCGATAATGAACCTTGCAAAGCCAAACCAACGGCAAGACCTGCAGCACCTAAAATGGCAATAAAAGAGGTGGTTTCAATCCCTACTTGCGAAAGCGCCATCAAGACTGTTGCAGCAAGAACAATGGCATAGACAATACTGGATACAAAAGAGCCTACAGCCTTATCAACCCTGCGACTATTAAAAGCCTTTTCAGTCAACTTACCACACAACTTAGCAACTCGAATTCCAACAAGTAGGACGACAAAAGCTAGTGCGATCTGTATTGCATACTCAATTAACATATCTGAGTTTTCATTCACCCAATTTAATGCAGACTCCATTTTACCTCCTTACGACTAGATGAAGAACTGAAGGGTAGATCAAAAATCGCTCAGTATATCCAAATGCATCAAGGCGGTAATTGGTTATATATTTTTTTTTCAAGAACAGTGATCGAATAAGCAGGGTTATGATCAATTAAGGGTAGGGGCCATATCTTTGGCTGTGCTAAAGGGCACCGGATGAATACGTAAAGGTTGATCCCCCATAATGTCGGTGAGAGCCTGTTGTAGTTCCTCTTGTTGCTGGTCGGTCAGGCTAACGGCATGCAATTGGCCATTATCCATTTCGACTACCAGCCGAAACCACAGGGGTTTTTCTTCATACTGGTCTGACATCATTGGTTTCCTTATGGGTAGCGTTATTTTTTGGTTGATTTGTCAGTGGGCTTAGCAGGTTGACTGCTTTGGGCTTCCAATACCGCCAGCCGAGCAGTTGTCGCAGATTCCAACCGAGTACAGGCTTCATATTTTGCTAGCAGGTCTTCATAACGGCGTTGATGGTTGAGAATGTCTGATTCTAGCCGGCTAATTTGTTTATCTTGCTCTTGCACTTTAGTTTCCATCTTGGCGGCTTCTTCATAGCGGCCGAGCAAATTGTCATAACGGGATTGCAAGGCAGTTAAAGCCTGTTTGTCCTCAGCCAATTCCGTATCGAGTCGGTCAATCGCTTTGCTCTGTTCTTTTGCGACGGCTTCGGCGGTGGCGGCGGCTTTTTCTGCGGTGGTTAAAGCAGGTTTGAGCTGTTCTAACTCCTGGCGCAGTTCATCGCCACGCTGTTCGGCTTTCTCGACGGCGATGTCAGCCCGCTCTACCTGCATTTGGGCTTTAGCCGATTCGGTACGAGCGATTTCCTGGGCCCGTAAGGCCTCATCCAGCTTACTGTTTAGGGCTTTATTTTGGGTTTCTAGGTCATCGGCCCGGCGCTGAGTGGCGGCTAATTGCTTTTCCAGTTCCAGGGTTTTGGCTTCGGACTGTGCTAACAGGGTATTTTTTTCGTGTTTTAACACCTTGATCTTATCTTCATAGGCATTCAACCCCCGAAAGGCTTCTTGGAGCTGTTCTTTGGCATCAACCAGGGCAGCCTCCTGTTTTTGGGTCGCATTATCCACGGCTTCCAGCATGGCTTTTTTAATTGTGCCGATGACCGACTGAGGCAGGTCAAGCTCGGTATTGGCGGCGGCTTGTTGGCGCTCTTTCCAAGTATTGATATGGCGGAGTAGCGTTGAGGTGCTGCCGGTGCCCAGTATCTCTCGTACATTACGCTGGTTCGGCTTTAGACCTTCCCGATAAAGCTGCTCGCACACTTGGGCCACTTCATCGTAGCTCACCCCTTCTCTTGCCATAATTGCCCCTTAATCATATCGATTCATATCATATTAATCGTATCATATCGTATCGAATTAAAATGACAAGCCAAATTAAGTGCGAAAACGCTGAATCGTTGAAAAAACGGACAAAAAATGAGGGGTGGGGTGGGTGACTATCATAAGATAGATAATAATGTCCGATAACTAAGCTTATCGGTCATATTTAGATAAAAATGTAATAAAAATCAAATTTTGATAATAAAAAATACCAAAATCGGTATTATGATACTATCGTATATAGAAACATCCGAATCTTAGGATTATCGGCGGGTTTTGAAATGGCTACAGGTTAGGTGGGGTAGAAATGGAGCACTGAGCAGATCTGAGAGCCGGTTGGTTGAATTTAATACACGGCAGAAGAGCTATAATTGATATTCGATCGATTGAAGTATCAGAGTGACGCTCATTAATTAATAGTTAAGTGTACTTTGCATGAAACATTTACAACCTACCAAGTTCTGGATTACAAAGATCACCAGTGAGCACGATATCGACTACGATGCTGTAGACTCTCTTCGAGAAGAACTTCGTCCAATCATAGAGAAACACGGCTTCAATCTATCGTTAACTGAAACTTTCAGTTTAGGTCTTGAAAAGCTATCAATTACTAGCTGTGAAAAATGCGAACAACTGTTTGTAAACCGAGACTTTAATCCTTGCGGTTTAGATAAAGACTATGTTCCTGAAGACATAGATGTAATCATCTATGATGGCGGCACATTTGAAGGCAAACAGTTATGCGAGCTTTGTTTGCCTCATAGTCATCGCTGGGGGCATTCGTCGTGAGTATACGCCTAATTGGGTAAGAGCTGGTATCTAGCCAGTTCACCCAACACCATGGCAGAGTGACGTTTATTAATAGTTACAGGCTCATAATATGGATAATGATACCCTATTTCAAAAAGCAGATGAGCTACATGAAAAAGGCGATTTTAAGTCAGCATTCCATATGTTTTTAAAAGCAGCAGAAAATGGTGATTCAAGCTGTATGCTGCGTGTAGCCTTAATGTATTCATGTGGTGAAGGCGTTGAGTGTGATTACGATAAAGCAGAAGAGTGGGAACTAAAGGCTGTTGATTGCGGTGATATTTCAGGCATGAAAAACCTTGGTATCACATACAGAATAAAAGGTGATATCAGAAAGTCAAAAGAATGGTTTGAAAAAGCGCTGAAAGCTGGTGATGGTAGTGCTGCATTGGAGCTTGCTAAATTATACATGGTGAGTGAAAAAGAAACAAAAACTGTCATGAAATACTTGCAAATTGCTATTTCGAGCAAAAATATGTGTGAATCAGATATAGAAGAGGCTGAAGATCTTTTATCACAATTCACTTAAGAATAAGCGACCATATAATCGGCTAAGAACTGGCATCTACCCAGCTCTCCCCATACCACCCAGCTAAGCTGCTTACCTAAATTGATCAAACTACAACCAAGCTGTCATATATTTCCTGGTAACTGCCACTAATTAGGCTTATCGGCTACTTCTGGAAGGGCTACAAGCGAGGCTGGTTAGGGAGGAAGCAATGAGTAAATTGATGAGCCTTTAGGTTAAATAATGGCCAGGTAACGAGTTAGGAATATCCCAAGAAAATAATTATTAAATAGCTTTAAAAATAATAAATAAATTCGCTGAATTATTTTTATAATTAATATCATATTTTTAAGTTATTATTTTCATGAATGGTACAACAACTAATATTGATATTAGCCTAGCTTCAGGAGTTTGAATTGGTTAAAATATGCCCTCTTAGTATTTGTAAACCCAGATTTCCCGTCAAAGCGATCATTATATTATCAGGTAAGAATTGTGAAGTGTTTTAATCATGAGGTTGATGCAGTAGGAATATGCAAACATTGCCAGCGTGCACTCTGTAAAGACTGCTGCCAAGACTTAGAGTTTGGACTTGCATGCAAAGGGATTCATGAGACCAATGTTGAAATGCTAAATAGCCTCATCGAAAATAATAAGCGAGCTTATGAGTCACAGCCTAAAGCCACAATATTTGGTCCTCTATTTTACGTATTTATGGGGCTGGTATTCTCATATTATGGTTATCAAAAAGGTCTAGATAGCCTACCATTTATTCTTGGATCTGGTTTTATTGTATTTGGCGTTTCACTTTTTATTTTCAATAAGTCTTTCTTGAAAAAAGTCACTACTGAGTATGATACAAATATAGGTAAAAACTAGCAGTTACCTAGCCTTCTACAACAGCAGTTTTAGCATGACATTATTGGTAATTAAACGATAAATATGAAATATACTTGTGCAGCCTGCAATCAAGAATTTGGTTCACGGGAATATATTTGTGAAGACTGGCGAAAAAAGAGTATTAGTTTTATTTGCCCTCATTGTAATGCTTATTTGGAGCGAGCCCATAAAGTACCACCCTTAAAGCGAACTTGTATAGGCTTTGTTATAGGACTCTTCTTAACTCTTATATATTTGGCAATAGAGCATATTTTCGCTCTAAGTGATCAACTTAGGATGCTGATTAGCTCTATTATCTCAATATGGGTCGTAGTGTATGTGGTTAGGCCTAATCAGGATAAAGCTAGGCTTAATACAAAAGTTATTGGAAAGCGTGAACAAAGCGCTTAATTAACAGTGAGCTGGTTGCCAGTCAGTCAACATGACATTTATTAATAGTTAGTAAATCATGAAACTCAGATGACCAATAGAGAGTTCGCGTACCTTCGAATTACTGGAAGCGGCTCTCATTGCAAAGTTACGGAGGTACTTGGTAGAGAACCATCTGAAGCATGGTCTGAAGGAGATCCGAGACCAAGAAAAGGTAACTATCAGTTCATGTGCTGGAGATTAAATAGCGGGTATGATGATAGGGAACCTTTGGAAACCCACATTGAAGAGTTGCTCTACATGTGTAACGCAATGGGAGACAAAATTCGTTCCCTTAGCCCTGATTATAAGGTATATATTACTTGTGTTGGTTATTTACCCAGGAAGTAATCATCGCTTGTACCTTAGACATGAATGGATAAAGTCTGCTAGTCATCTAGGTCTTGAATTCGACTGTGACTTTTACTTCATATCGGATGAAGATTGGGAAGATGGCTAAAAAAATCAATTTCGCTCTTACTGGTCGCCAGACACAGGAAAACTACGGTCGGTTATCTGCTTAAGGAGAACAAAATTGTCTGAAGCGGGTTATGAAGCTCTATTTTGGTTGTTGTTATTTGTCCATGTCGTCCTGGCCGTTATGCTTTCTATAGAGTTGACTGAGATAATTATTTTATCTCAATCAAAAAAAATATTGTGGTATTGCTTGGTGTGGTTTTTCCCAGTTGCAGGTTCACTCATTGCACATCGTGCTTTTAAGGTCGGCATTGCAAAAGGTAATGGGCTGCAAGGCCACATTGGCACGACACCGCCGAACGATGGTTTTTAGCATGGAATCGAGGTAAGAGCTGGCACTTTGCCAACACCGCTGGCGTTCTGGTGACTTAAGTATTAAATATGAATGACATACAGATTTACATTGCACTATCTGAGTTGATTTCCATAGTGCTTATTGTCCAAATATGGAAAAACGAGGAATATCTTGCTTTTAAACTACTTATATCTGCTATAACACTGATTCCATTTATTGGGCCAGTCCTTTATTTTTTCGTAAGTGACAAAACCCCTCCTCAAGAAATATCACTACAAAATAGAGGTGCAAGAGGTGAATATACCCATAATTTTATTAGTTTAAAACCTGTGCTAGATAGATTTAAGAAGAAAGATCATAATGATTTAAAAAAACTAAATAATATGGAGATTACAGTAGACTGGAAACAGATTCAGTCAGAAGGTGATTTCTACGATATATTTCTCCCTCAGATTCAAGCACCTGAATGGCATGGTAGAAACTTAAATGCTCTGATTGATAGCCTGGTTGCAGGAGATATAAACTTAATTGAGCCTCACTATACAATACGTAATATAAATATAGCTTCTGTACCTGAGCATTTATCTAGTTTTCAGCTCATAATTTTAAACACCTTTAATAAAGGTATTGCCGAAAATAGAGGCATTAAAATTGTTAACGAGTAATAACCTAAATAGGATAAGAGTTGATATCTAGCCAGCTCTCCAAACCACCAGAGTCAGAGTGAAGTCCATTAGTAGTTATATAGTGTGAATATTATGAGTACCGAAAGCAAAATTTACTATGAAGAGCTGACGGAAAAAGATTTTGAAATTTCAGGATGTTGGCTTCTAAATATACATTCAGATAAGGTTAGCCCTGTAAATGGCATAAACCAATTCAATGAAGATATTCCATATGTGTCTTATGCCAAATACAAATTAGTCTGTGGTATCGAGCTAAGTGGTTATATGTGTGCATATGATAGAAGTGGAAATAGAGTTTTTCACAATGGAGATAACATTCCGTTGTGCATGTATTGCGAAGCAACTATTGAAGAGGCAAATAGTTTTAGTAAAAAAATAGGCTTATGTGTTCATGATATATTCCCTATAGAATATAATACTGTTGTAGCCTGTATGGGACATAACACTGGCACTATTAAAGTTGAGTAGGTAATAGTCTCAAGTAATCGGGTAAGATCAGGTGTTCTCCACACGCCCCTACATAGGTCTTACGCATAATTCAAACTCAATGAGAAAAGCATGAGTAAAGTATTTGGAAAAGCTGAAAAAATAATAATGGCATTAATTTGGGCTATTCCAGGTGCTTTTATTGGGGCTCTTGTTAGACTATTTTCGTACCCTACTACATTTGAGTCTGTATCTAGCTTGTTATGGCAATATGTACCTTGGATGTTAGGATTTTCAATATTGTTAGGAGCTTTTGGTTTTTTATTTCCTAGAATAAGTGCACTTATTTTAGAGTTTTTACTGAGTATAGAAATTGGAAAATAATATATTCTCTAAAATACCTATCGAAAGTTATCTGCCTATCAGTAGATAACTAAAAATAGCCGATAATCTACCATATTGGCCAACTTTCAGCCAAAAACTCATTAACTTTTGTATAATAGTTAACCAGTTTTCATGTTATAAATCAATCACTTAGGGTTTTGCTACACAGTCACTAATTCCATGGGCCGCCTGGACTCCACTCAAGCCTGAATGTTGTATTCATGATAGGAGGCATTAGAAAATCAATTAATGTTAGGGCAATATCAGGTAAGGATACGGCTTCTAAATTATTTTTGCGAATGAACGCCTTCCACTGGGTTTGTTTTTGAGCATCTTGTGTGAAAGCCTCGGTGAGGCCAAATGGTGTTTGATCTGGTAGCGAAGTTTTTCTCCTCTCGAAAGTTGCCTGTATGGCCTGTTTAAGAGTTTCCCCTTCAAAGTTTGAATGTTGGGAAAGTACCCATAGGTCGAAATAGTCCTTCATTCGACTATTTGCAATGCCTAAGGATGTGAGCGCTTGAAATTTCTCCGCAATAACAGTGTACTTTGGATATACCAGCAGTTTTGGAGCATCAAACTCAGGGAATATTACAGGATAATCGACCGATTCTGGAGAAGGTGTTACTGCGTCACCAAAACCAATATCGACCTGTACTTGGCATCGAGCACTATCAAGAATACACAACAATGTAATACGTACTCCAGCATAGTGTGAATCTTTGCGGATTTCCGCCGCGTTGACAGTATCTTTTTGAAAAAGGATTCCATCATCTACTTCAACGGTGCAAATATTCTTGAAAATTTCCTGTAGGTGGGGCAATTCAGCTGAGCCAAAACCAAGAAAATCTACATCTCGGGTAGGCCGGTGTGGAATATCAAACCAAAGATCAAAAAGTAAGGCTCCCTTCAATAAAAAAGTATTGGAATGCGGTGATACGCTGATCCGGTATAGGAGCCTTTCAAGTGCATAACGGGTAAGTACCAGATTGAAATCTTGCTTAGTCGCTCTGGCATGATTTAGTAGACGGGCTCGCACAGATGCAGCTATATTTCGTTTACTCATGAAGTCAGGCTCTCAAGGTAAGGACGGATAACATTAGTGACACGGCAAATACTGGCATAACGCCATAGTTCATCAATTTGCACTCGCCTGTTTTGCCATGACTCATTCAGTGCCTCAAGAGCCACATCTAGGCCTATTTTATTTCGGAATTTAAAACAGTCAGCCACAGTCTTAGCAACACAAGTTATGTGAACAGTTACGCCTTCCACTAGATGATCTTCAACCCCTTCAATTAGCGACTTCCCGGAGAATCGTACGACACGAAGCGGCGGATATTCTATTGCGGGAGCATGAGCTTTATTTGGTATGGCTATCCAAACTTCAAATGGTGCCTGGGTAGTTAGTCCATGAAACTGAAGTGCTGATAGTAGACAAACCAGTGCTTGAGGGTTCTTTCGGGATACCTCGGCTAGGCTGGTATGTTCTGAAACTGAGCGATCGGGGATAGAATAGAGCCCCCGATCAACTCTAACAAGTAGGCCACGTCGAACCATTCGCGTGAGAGTCACTCTCGGCACGTTGACAGCGTCCAGATCATGGCTCCTAATCAACCCATGAGAGCCCACCAGCTTCAGAACTTGCTGAAAATGTGTTTCCGTTTTCATATTCTTATGATGTTCCATATTCTCGGTATTTGTCAATATTTACCTAGAATATGGAACATTTCGGGTAGGGGCTAATAGGCCAACCCTCTATGATGGTTTTGTTCGCCGTATGGGTGAAGTTTAAATTATTTACCTTGGGTGGCCTCATAAGTCCCATCAGCAAAAGTGGCAAAAGCTGGGATGACCTTAAAAAAACGTGAATTCGGAGTAAAAAATACACAATTAGTAAATTGTTTGAACAGTTTGATTGCTTGTTGCTCTAATTAATACCTTTTTGGCTCTGAAACAATAGAGAGTAAGCCTACATAACAAGTCACTAATAAAATCTTCTATGCTTTGCAACTACTTGCAAACCTTATAAGCTCATAAAACCCTCAATTTTTGGTTATTTTTTACTCCGAATTCAAGTTAAAAAAGGTGATGCTCTAACAACCAAATACAACTATTTACTCAAAATGCTTAAGTATCTCGCTGCTGCTTTGGCTATATATTTGGGGATATGGAGACCTCTTTCGGTAGTTATCTGGGGTTGAGGAATTGAACCAGAGGGCGGCCTATCAGCCTCTGTAATAAGGACTTTTGGCCAACTATTAACCATTTAGCTGCTTAATTAATGCAGGAACCATTGCAGACTCTCATTAGGATAACTATACCTCGAATAATCATGGACGCAATCTGACTAATTTTAGTAACCTCTCTGGCTAAATTTTTCTGTCACAATGTTAAAAAAGGAATTAGCCAATGTTGTCAGGTGTCATTGAAGAGGGGTTGAAAGCGGTTAAACCGGAATTCCTTACAGATGTTATCCTTGTACTTCTTTTCCTGGTGCTTATTAGCGCCATTTATTACAAACGTAAAAATGAGCATACAGGATTTACCAACTATGCTCCGACACTACTGACATCATTTGGTATATTTGGCACATTCATAGGTATAGTGGCTGGCCTCTTGCATTTTAACACTAGTGATATTGAAGGCAGCATTGGGCCTTTACTTGAAGGATTAAAAACTGCTTTTGTAACGTCTATTTTCGGTATTCTACTTTCCATTCTTTACAAGCTAGTTGACTCCTATATTGAACAAAAAAACTCTTCTGAGGGCGAATATCGTAAAGATAACGTGGACGCTTCAGATATTTATGAGGTTATGTCTCAACAATTAGCTATATCCAGTGAAGTCAAAGTTGCCATAGAAAAGGGTGATGGTAATAACACCAGTTCAATTACTCAGTTGAAGGAGAAAATGGAGGAGTTTATTAACACAGGTAAAGAGAGGGAGAGCAATTTTGCGGAGTTCCAAGAGCGGCTGTGGAACAAGCTTGATAATTTCGCAGAGCTAATGTCTGAGTCAGCAACAGAACAGGTCATCGTAGCACTAAATAGTGTAATCAAAGACTTTAATAATCAGCTTAAAGAACAATTTGGAAAAAATTTTTCAGATCTAAACGAGGCTGTATTTAAGCTTGTAGAATGGCAAGAAAATTATAAGATCCAATTGGCAGATATGCAGGAAAAATATGCGCTAGGTGTTCAGGTCATATCTGAAACTGAAGCCTCAGTATCTAAAATTACCGAGCACACCAGCTCCATCCCTGAAAACATGAATAGTTTGAAAACAGTTATAGAGGTCAACCAACATCAAATTAAAGAACTTGATAAACACCTCGATGCATTCGTTCAAGTCAGAGATGCAGCAGTTGCATCTGTTCCAGAGATAAAAGAAAAAATTGACTCTGCAATTGAAGGCGTAAAACAAGCAAATGACTTGTTAGCAGAAGGCATTACTACTAGCGCAGAAAAAATTGAAAACGTCATATCTCAGAGTGCTGACCAATATATAGAATCTGTAGATCAGACAAGAGCTGCATTAACTGAGTCAGCACAAACTACAGCAAATGCCAGTGACGAAATTAAGGAACAATTTTCAATCGTGCTAGAGGACATCAACGGACAAATGCGTGTATTGATCGAAGAACTTAAATCAGGAAGCTTGGAAGTTGGCGCATCACTCAAAAATGCTGGTAACAACCTACTTCAAGATACAACGGAGTTTTCGCAATACTATAACAAAGAACTAAACCAAATCCGTGATCAACTTGCGATCACAGTAGAAGAGCTCACTAAACTCCACAGGCAAGAAGTCGAGAAACTATTTGGTGGTATCGAGCAGTCCATGGAGCAAACGTTACTGAAAAACAATGATACTATTTCAACGTCAATGAAAATGATCGATCAATCCATGGGAGAAGAGCTAGAGCGAGTGATTCAACAACTGGGTAGCAATCTTGGTGCTGTTACAGAAAAATTTGCGTCTGACTACACCAGGTTAATTAAAGTTATGGAAAACGTCTTGACTCAACAACCGATCAGCAGGGTTGCTCAATGAAGGAACTCATGACTGCTCAGGGAAAAAATAATCAGGAGGAGTCACATTGGTTATCTATATCGGATTTAATGGCAGGTCTAATGGTCGTATTCATGTTCATTGCCATTGCTTTTATGCTGAATGTGCAAAAGGATAAAAACCGGATTGAAGGAATTGCTCTTGAGTACAGGGATACTCAATTGGCGATATATAGAGCTCTCTTGCTAGAGTTTGGCGAGGACCTTAAAAGATGGGATGCTGATCTAAGTAAAAAGACCCTTACATTAACATTTCGCTCTCCAGATATTCTGTTTAAGGGAGGAAAGTCTGAAATTAATGAGCAGTACAGACAGCTGCTAAACGAGTTTGCACCTCGTTATTTTAGTGCGTTAACACCATTTTTTGATGTAATACAGGAAGTACGAATAGAAGGTCATACAAGCTCCGAATGGGAAGGCAATACTCCCCCTAAAGAGGCATACTACCAGAATATGGAATTATCTCAGGAGCGCACTAAATCTGTTCTCACACATCTTTATGCCTTACCTCAAATCAGTGATGACCTGTTTATAAGAAGTAAACTCGTTGCCATCGGATATTCTTCATCTAGGTTAGAACGACACAAAAATAATTCTGAAAATAAAGAAGCGTCTCGTAGAGTGAATTTTACAGTGATAACCAATGCAGATGCGAAATTGAGAGAGATATACAAGGATAGATCATGAAGCTAAATGTTGATTTTTCCAAGTTAGAAAGAAGTTTGGTGATGATGGAAGCTGAGTCATGTGATTTCGAGATTGAACCAGCGATGCCAGAAGCTGAATTTGCTTTTGACCAAGAACTAATTGAAGGTATTCAACTCAAGATAGATCACGTTCAGACTAATACAGGCCTAATAAGTACGAATGGGAGGCAGACTTTACTATACATCCCTGACCACAAAAACATAGAGGCTGCACTTAAAGATGGCAGTGAAGGAAATAAGTTTCATGTCGCTGAATGTAAAAAAATCATTGAAATGAGGGAAAAGGATTCAGGTGATCGCTATATTGTCACCACAGGAACTTCGGGCAAGTTTAAAATATATGGTGAACGGCGAAGTAATAAAAAAGAGATATCTGGAGAAGTGAAACTTCGGGTATGCAAACTGTGTTTGAGATATCTGAATTACAACGGTTACGCAAACGCCCCCTTAGAAGCAAAAGAAGAAATTGTTAGCAAATTCGATCTGAAAGAGTTTTTTTCTACTTATAGCTCAATGTTTCAGCATCTACCCAGAGAACAGTTTGCTCACCGGCACCGTGGCTATGATGATGACTTTTATGAACGCTCAAAGGCATGTAGGAAAAGGGTTAATTACACATGTCAAAACTGCAACGTTAATCTTCGAACGAAAAAGCACTTATTAGATGCTCATCACCCTGAAAGAATCAAGTCAAACTCGTCTATACAGGACTTAATAGCACTCTGTAAAGACTGCCACCGGAAAGAGCCATTTCATCAACATATGCCAGTCTCTTTTCATCAAATGAGCACCATAACTAGATTGAGACGAGAGCAAGGGTTAACAAATCCAACAAATTGGCAAAGTGTTAGAAAGTTTGTTGATCCTGCCTTATTTGGTTTTATTGAAATGTGTCAGTCGCTTGGTTTAGAGTTACCGCATGTACAGTATCCTGTCACTAATCAGCAGACTAATGAAACTATTTACTTAGACATTGCTTGGCCGAGCAAAAGAGTAGCACTGCTTAGTGGGAAAGCTGTAAAAGTAGACAAGTGGTATATTTTAGAATTTAAAGACGCACACAATGTTTTGAATAAAAAAGAAAGGTTTAGTAAATTTAAGTCTTATATGCGCTAATACAATTTGCTAAACCAAGTGAGGGTAGCCTAGGCCTCTTTCAGGAGAGTCTGGCAAATAATTCATTAGTAATAATATAGAAAGATAAGTGAAACATATCCTACGAAGAAAGTTTATAAAGTATGTGAGAATAAATTCATTAGTAAAAGCTGCACTAGTTAAACATATAATTTCTATTTTATATATTGTAGCAAGTGTAATATGGTTCATATTTTGGGGAATAGAGTTAATATTTTTAACTATGCCGTTACCTTTAGCGAAAATAGGTGGAATAATAATTTCGTATTTTATCCCAGTAATATACTTTTACTATGACTATAAAAAGCTAAAAAGAGTGAGCCTTAGAAGAAACGTAATAAGAAAACAGTTTTGATAATAAATAATACTGCCACATAAAATACCATCCTAATCATGGTCTTATCGGCTGTTTTTGAGAAGACGACAGGAGAGGCGGGTAGGGGATGGAGCATTGAGGAGAGTAGTGGCTTAGGTATAGTGATAATTAGGTATAAGTTTGAGTCCCTATGATAGTTAGCTACCGAAAATCAACTTATATGGTATTATATAAAAGCATAATGGTAAGATATCAACTTATATTATTCGAGATCGAGTAAGGAAAACAAATTATAAATAATATTTTTTCACAATTAATCTCATTAATATAAATTTAAGTTACTCGATACTTTTTAATTTTTACATTAGTATTTGGTAACTATCTTAGTCTGAAGAGTTGTTTCGTTATTATATGATTATATGTTCTATTACCCACCCAATAATGGTTGTTCTAAGGGGTGGCTTTATTTTCCCGCACACATCCAAGGCCTGGAGCATTTAGGTGCCCAAAATATGACGAAAGTTGGGAGGCGATCTTACTAAAGACTTTATTTGTCTACCCACCAATGAGGTTGATAGTATGTATGGTTTTTTTTATAAAGCAAATAAATATATGATAATATCACTTTTATTATTTTATTCACATGCGTTTGGAAGTTCTAATTCGATAATGCAGATAACAGCTGACCTTCCTCCATTTACAGTAGAAGATAGTAAGGAACAACGTGGTTTTTTATACGAAATAGTAGGTTTGATGCACCAGCATGCAAATCTTCCCTATAAACCAAGATTTTCACCCTGGCCAAGAGCTCAAAAGACAGCAAGAGAAAAAAATAATTATTTAATTTTTGGGCTAACTCGTACTAAAAACAGAGAACCTAACTATTTATGGATTGTGAATCTTTTGTCTATAGAAGTCAGCTTTGTCATGATAACAGGTTCTCCTCCTAAGACGCTTGTAGAAGCAAAGCGACTTTCTATCAGTGTGGCTAGAGAAACCCCTTGGAGTCGTTTCTTGAATAAGAACAATTTTAAAAGAATACAGTTAGTTACCAAAGAAATTCAAAATGCTAGGATGTTAATTTATAACCGTGTTGACGCATGGTATGTTCCAACCGTAAGAGCATTTTATTTACTTAAAAAAGAAGATATTACAAGACAACCATCATATAGTATTTCGTTCCAAAATGAGGATTTATACCTTGCAGGTAGTTTAAAGCTTTCTAATGAAATCGTAGAGAAGCTTAGAAATGCTTTTGATACAGTAAAGAAAAACGGGTCATACGAAAAAATCTATAAAAAATATTTTATTTAGATTAAAATAATTAATAAAGGGTAGTGGGCTAGAAGGAGGGTTCGGTCGGATTGTTCTGGCTGTTCCACTCCCCCGAAACCCCAAGAGGTATGGCCATGATTCACACTATGTTCAGTAGTTCATAAACACTAGTTCTAATTAACTCTCTTTAGCATATAATTTAACATAAGATAGTTTATGCGAAGTTAACCTGTTACCGTCTTATAGAGTTATTACTAACTTAACTTTAAAGAGCGAGAGTCTCTGCTAGATGTTTGGTCAGGTTGCTGACTGTAGCCCTTATGATTAAAGGGATGTGGTGGATTACAGGTTATATTATGAGTAGTCTTCAGGCCTATAAAAAACAAACCCTGTAAAGCCTTCTGCCTCAAATTCCTGCTTAATACGATCATTTACAACAATAAGCGGCAAGAATTCTCCTAACCGGAAGATTTCAGGAAGTTTATCTTCATCTAGATCAATAAAAGCCAGCTTTTCAATAAAGAGAATAGAGCCTGTACTAGATAACACTAAGTCACAATTATCATAATCTAGACAATTAACAGCCCCTATAATATTGGCTATTTTATAGTCTATAGTCTCTTTTTTGGTGTTTTTCTCTATTAATTTAAGATCAAAATACTGTAAATTATTTATATCTAGCTCTTTTATTTTTTGTCTAATTTTTTCGTTAATAACCAACCCATGACACCCTAAAGCAGCAAGGTTATCAGTAAATACTTCGCCTGGCTCTTTTTCATAATTCAACGATATTTCAGGGTATGTATTAGTTATTTTTTCACCTTCTTCAAAGCTAAGGTCATGCACTTCAATATATTGAGGCGTTTCATAGATAATTATTTCATCATCATCTTGAAGTTCCGTTGCCATTATCCAGTACATTAAGAGTAATACTCTTCAGGTCTATAATACTTGAACCCTGAGTAATCTTGTTTATCCAAAGCTTTTTTAACTCTATCTGTTATGATCACTAATGGCAGAAATGATGATAACCTGAAGATTTCTGGTGGCTCCTGGTCACTGATATCTTTAAAAACAAAGCTTTCAACAAACTCTATATCGCCATCGTCCCAAAATGTTAAGTCAGATTTATCATAGTCCACACAATCATAGGTGCCGATAATATTTGCGATGTAGTAATCTTCAGTTGACTCCTTTGTTTTTTCATTAATCAGCTTAGTTTTAAAATACTGAATATTGTCCAACCCTAAGATTTCTAGTAAGCCTTTTACCTTGTTTCTAATCAGTAGGCCTCTAAAGCCTGGAGAAACTAAGTTATCTGTCATTATCTCATTAGGCTCAATTGTATAAAGCATTTCTATTTCTGGTATTATTCCTGTAACAGCAGATCCTTCTTCAAAGCTCCATTCATTTGTAGAAATGAGTGGAGGCGTGCCATCAAGGTAAAATTGATTATCATCAGACCTTTCACTTATTAGAATCCAGTACATACTTTTAGGCAATAAATCATCCATAATCTATGAGTCTAACCTTTGCGTCTACTCCATGATACCGAAGCATAGCAATAAGATTCCCATCTAAGTTTAAATCATCAGCATCAAATTCATCATAATCAAAGCTATCAACACTAGTCCTTGCTGAAATATGATAAGTTTTTAAAGGGGGATCATCTGCAGATAAGTATATAGTAAAACCAAAGCAAGAGGAAATATAAACCTCTTCTCCATCCCAATCGCCAGACTTATCAAGAGAAAACTTAGGAATCTGTAAAGCACTAGAAACCAATTTCAAAACTTCATCAATTCCAGAGTCAGACTCAATAGTTGCATCACCACTCATCATATATGTTTTAAGCTCAGTATTAGTTGACAATAATTTTTTTCCTTTTCTAACTGTCGGTTGATTGGAGTTCGGACTTTATATGGGTTACAGAGAGTAATCTTCAGGCTTATAAAATACAATCCCGGTAAATTTATGCTTTTCTAATTTTTTCTTAATTTTATCACTAACTATAACAATTGGTAGGAACTTGGCAAGTCTGAATATTTCCAAGCTATCTTTGTTATCAAAGTACTGAAAAACAAGCTTATCTATGAATTTGATACTTCCATCATCGCGCATAACTAGTTCAGACTTATCATAGTCCAAGCAGTTTATCCTGCCAACAATATTAGCTAATTTATAGTTGCCATTTTCTTCTTTACTGTCTTTATTTATTAGTCTGGTTTGATAATATTGGATGTTATTGACTTCCAAGTCATCTAACACAGACTTTACTCTATTGTGGATTAGTAGGCCATTGCAGCCAGGCGCAAAAAGATTATCTGTAAAAATTTCATTTGGTTGCATATCATAAAAAATATCAATCATTGGAAGTGTTGCAGCACAAAACAACCCTTCCTCAAAATTCAAGTCATATTGCTCAATAAGTGGGGGGGCATCCATCTATTTCAAGATCATCTTCACTTGTATATTCCGTTGCCATTATCCAGTACATTAAGAGCTAAACTCTTCAGGCTTACAAAAAACTAATCCTGTAAACCCTTTAGCTTCAAAAGCTTGCTTTATTCTGTCACTTGTAACTATAAGAGGTAAATACTCAGCTAGTCGGAATATTTCTGGTAGTTTACTCTCATCTAGCTCTTTAAAGACCATTTTTTCAATAAACATAATTCTTCCTGAACTAGTAGTTTCAAATACGCATTTATCTATATCAAGACAGTTAAAAGCACCAACAATGTTGGCTATTTTATAGCCTGAATTTTCCTCTTTAGTCGTTTTTTCAATAAGTCTTAAATCAAAGTATTGTATGTTGTTAATTTTTAAGGAATGCAATTCTTGAATAACTTTATTATTTAAAACCAGCCCATTACAGCCAAAAGCAGCAAGGCTATCAGTAAATATGTCGCCAGGCTCTTTTGCATAACTTAATGATATTTCAGGGTATGTGCTAGTGATTTTTTCACCTTCTTCAAAGCTAAGGTCGTACGCTTCAATATATGGAGGTGTATCGTAGATAACTATTTCATCATCATCTTGAGGTTCTACTGACATTATCCAATACATAAACTAGTCCTCATCCCTTTTCTTCATAATTTTTTCATATCGATTAATACTTTTTTCTTTATTATTAAAGGCTTTCCTAGATAACAAATATTCCCAATTAATAATTTTTCTTTTAACGATGCTGGACAGACTATCTAGGTCGTCTATAAGTTTTTTCTGGTTTAGTATGTTACCTTTTACATCTTTTTTACAATACTCTTTACACTCTTGGTTTATTACTTTCAGAGCTTTTAAAACTTTTGAATCATAAAGTTTTCTGCTATGTCGGCCTCTGTGTAACTGTAGATCATGTTGTACTATGTCAGCAATGAAGGAAGGTAGGCAAATACCATTGTTAGAATTATTAGCATCATATCCAATTAGTTTTGCATTATCTCGCAGCTGTGTTACCGAATCAAACAGTTTAATTGATATTAAATGATGTTTTTGAGTATGGTATTCAGGGTATATCATAGCTGCAGCTGTACCAGTATAGTTGGCATTAGGGGCTTCATCCTTGTAGTCAGCCAGAGTAGCATAACTGTTTCGGCCTGGACCATACAACACCCATGGCTCTAAGCCTGCACGTATCCAGTCAGAGTCATAAGTGTTATTTCTTTGAACACTGCCATTGCTTGGATATCTGATTTTTTTCTCATGATTGCCTTTACACTTATTCCATTCACATTTATATTTTTTATTCTCTTTCTCAGCTTCATCAGCCTGTTGTTTTTTCTCTCCTTCATTAAAGGATTTATTTTCTTCAATATGCTTAATTTGGTTTTTCTGCTGGTATTTTCTAGTGCCGCCCCATTGGTGAGCAGATAGTTTTTTTATTTTTTCTGCTATTTCCATTAATATATTGATTATGGCTTCAAGTAATTTCCCCCCTTTTCGGCCTGCTGCGGCTGTAAGTAATGTAGCAGCTGCAACGGGAGCGCCTACACCACCGGCAAGGGCACCGGCAGCAGTTCCGCCAGAAACAATCGTAGCATCAATACCTGTTTGAGTTGCCTGAGAGCTCAGTATTTCAGTCACTTCGTCAGGAGGGAGTACTTGCAATATTCTAAATGGAATGCTGGCAATTAACTCTCTGCTCTTCTCATCTCATCTGATAGCAGCAGTATAAGCATTTCCATTGCTTCACTGGCTTTTGCAAATCCTTTATTATCACGCTGCCAGGCTTGGAACTTCGTTTCTAACTCATCTACATTACCTGTCGCAATTGCATCAACTAGATCAGTTACATCAAGATCAACAGCATCCATTAAATCACCAAATTCTCCTAAATCTGGCACGTACTCAGAAAAGCCTTTTTTAACCCCGGTAGTTACTGATTTGGCTTGCTCCCAAGTCTTCTGTAAAAAAGTTTTTTGATCATACTCTTCTGCTTTGGCCTTATATTTTGCTAACTCCTTTTCAACAGCCTGTTTAAAAGCTTCTTTGATATCAGCTGGTGGCTCTTCTGCTTTAGGTTGGCTACGTGCTACCGCTAACATATGTTTGCCAATCTGTTTGGCTGCATCATCTAATACAAAAGCAAGCTGCTGGTAAGCACCGATGATTGAGTTTGCAGCTTCATTAAAAGCTGCTTCATCACCAAATGTAACCTGAGCCGGTAAATCTGGTGCATTTGGTATGGTTGCACAGCCTTTTTCATCCAAAACACCAGCAATACATTCATCATTACTGAAAGTGATCTTGAAAGGGGTTTTGCCTGCAGGCGTTTTTTCTAAATCGTCGTAAAACAGTTCTAGTTCAAGAGTTTTTTGTTTAGCTTCAGGCTCATCAGCTACACTATCAATGGCTTTATAAGCCAAGCTATCCAGGCTGACCTGCTTTGCTTTTTGAATCATTGGAAGGAGTGGAGGTTCTTGGTTGCTGTAAATGAAAATCTGGTTCCATTCGACGGCTTCAACAAAACGCTCTTCAAGTGCTTTTTCTGAAAGGTTCAGACCAAGTAAATACTGCATGATCGTGAGCCCATCTGTGTAGCCATCAGGCGATTTGCTGGAAAAGCCAATACAACGCCGGAAAAACTGACGTATTTGATGATTCCCAAGAAGCCCTTTGGGATGATAGCCCTCGCTAGGCTCATCAAAGCTTCTATGAAACTCGTAAATAGCGCCGTTTAAAAACTTAATACGGTAACGCATATTATTTGGCGCTCCTTAACTACTAACTGAAAGCACTGCTGTATAACAATCCGATATTTCAACAAGAATAGACCGTATGCCTGATAAGTAATACTCAACTTAGCAAAAGAGCCGTAAACCACGCCCAATGCAGCTAAAGGTAAAACGACTAGTGTTACCTACGGCCACGGGCACACCTACTAATGATGAAATACAGGGGGCTACATTAAAAGGCGAAGGTCAAACGCGCAAGAGCAGAAATGGTAAGTCTATAACAGAACTGCCGGTAGATAATTTGAGTCATTTGTATTTATTAATAATGATTTCCTAGCTTATGGGTTCGTCACAAGCTTAAGCTCACTTGAATCAACGCTGTATGCAAAAGGTCTAAGTAAATGATATTAGCGTTAAAAGAGTTTAATATTTAAACAGTTACTGGCCATTCGAGATAAACAGAAATCTCGTAAAAGCTCAGACAACTCCATATATTTCATCCCAAAGGTTTACTCCATCACACCACTTTTGGAGCCAATTTTCTAAACCGTCTTCCCAGTCGCCATCATAAATATTTGGGTCAAACAGTATTATTTCTCCAGTATCACAATCAAGGCAACTTCTGATTGCACAGCTCCAATCGTTTAGTGGTAATAGCCCTGCTGTTTTGTTAAAACTGGGAGACTCAGCTCTCCCAGTACCTTACCTGTTATGGCCAGAATAAGGCTTGTCTAATCTACCAAAAGCCTACCAGTCGAACAAGGGTTGCACATATTTTCCAGTGTAAATAATTACTTTGTTTATTGTTGAACATTTTTCGTTCATTTTATGAAAATATTTCTAGTTCTACTATGAATATTAGTCATATATAGTAATTATTAAAGAAATGTGAAGAATTACCCCTGTCTTGCTATTAATTTATTTGTTTATAATTCGATTGGTATTACGTGATGTAAATATTAATAAGGATTAATATTGATGGTTTTATGTAGTCATTATTTTGCCCTTTCGATAGATCAAATAAGCGATTATCGATATTCACCACAGTAGTTATACTCGGAAATTACGTCTCAATTTCTTCAATAACTCTATAAAGCCTTACAAAAATAAATCCATTTTTAAGGTAGCAATAACATGATAAGAAGTGCTAGATTAGTAACATTTTTTAGTTTGGTTTATTTTTCTCTGATTTACGAAACTTCTGCAAATACCTTAGCAAAAGG
Source organism: Spartinivicinus marinus (assembly GCF_026309355.1). Taxonomy (NCBI): domain Bacteria; kingdom Pseudomonadati; phylum Pseudomonadota; class Gammaproteobacteria; order Oceanospirillales; family Zooshikellaceae; genus Spartinivicinus; species Spartinivicinus marinus. Next base: position 99,358 of record NZ_JAPJZK010000004.1, on the reverse strand, counting down.
GAAAATTATACAGGTCTCTAACATGACTAGTCAGCCTGGAAACTTTGTAATTTATGTACAAGGGGCTGATAGTTACTCATGTAATAATAAATTGCTTATAGCTTTCCAGAAAATTAAATTGCAACGAAAATTCTGATTATGCGTCCAATAACTCGTCGTATAATCCAAATAAATTTAAAATCTCTTTGGGTGCATTTTCAAATTTCACTAGCATCTCATTGACCTTACCAACCAAATCTTCAAATGTTGGGAAGTATTGCAAATGGGTCCCTTTTTCTTTTATCTTCTTCCACAACATCTCAATTGGATTATAATCGGGAGAGTAGCTGGGTAAATTGTATACACTAATCCTTTTTTCATGTTTCTTGATAAAATCCTTCACAACTGCCCCTTTGTGGTAGGGAGCCCCATCTTGTATAAGAATAATTGGTTTTCTGGTATTTTTTAAAACTTCCTTTAAAAATTCAATATAGCACTCTCCATTCAGGCGACCTTCTACACCCTTTGAAAAGAATCGGCCTGTAAAATAGTCAATGAGTCCAAATACTTTATACCCTTTCCTTTTACCTGTGGTTTCAATCACAGGCTGTTGCCCGATAGGTGCCCAGGTATAGCTTAAAGTTCCCCACTGCGGAAACGAACATTCGTCACCAAACAAAACATAAGCATTCACTTTACCTGCTCGCTTGAGTATTTCTGGCCACTGCCTCTCAAGCCATTCCTGACGCTTTTCTTTATTCTGCTTGCTGGCCACGAACTTGGCTTTTTGGAACGAAAAACCAAGGCTTTTTAATAACTCACTAAGGTATTTGGCGCTATAAAATACGTTGAATCGCTCTTTGATTAAGTGCTGGATCATAGGCGATCGCCAGCAGGCTCCTGGGAAGCCAGATTTACCCGGACCGTCTTTAATCAACTTACAAAGCTCTTTTCTCTGGCTCTTTGTTAGTTTTGATGGTCTTCCTGATCGATGTTTGTCCAGCAAACCTTTTATTCCACTACTCAGGTAAACATTCAGCCATTGTCGTACAGCTTCTTTGCTTACTTTCAACACTTGAGCAACTATCTCGTGCTTGACCGAAAAATCATAACTGATTGATAAATAAGATAATTCATCATAAATCCGTCATCGAAGATTGCTATATTAAGTCCTCATAAAAATGAATCGGCCTAGGTTTTTAGTTAAAACCAGCCAAACTTCGCGGAGAATACGATATGAGGCAAGTCCAAAACCCACAACTTCAATTCGGCCAAACAGATATTACCGAGATCAAGTTTGACCCGAAGTCTAGAGATGATGTGCCTCAATTGTTAAAGGGATTACAGTACATTTATATTACACCCGAAGTTAGAGAGCAGGTATTCACTATTTTAGAGGAGTCTATAGTGGGTAAAACGAATCCAAGACTTGGAAGGCCAGGCATGGAACTTTGGAAAATACTGGTGATGGGGGTTTTGCGCATCAACTTAAATTGTGACTATGATCGTTTGCATGAATTAGTGAATCAGCATCGAACTATTCGAGCGATGTTAGGGCATGGTGTCAATTGGGAAGATCTGACAGAATATCACTTGCAGACCATAAAAGATAACGTCTCTCTTTTGACCCCAGAAATTCTGGACAAAATTAACACAGTTGTCGTCGAGACAGGGCATAAACTGTTAAAAAAAAACGAAGAAGCAAGCCTTGAAGGGCGTTGTGACTCATTTGTGGTAGAAACAGCTGTTCATTATCCCACTGATATCAGTTTATTATGGGATGCAATGAGAAAAGTGATTAATCAACTAGCTGATATGGGCGAAAACTACCATTTAAGTGATTGGCGACAACATAGGCACAATCTGAAGTCACTTAAAAAATGCTTTAATCAGGCAAGGCAAAGCAACCAATCAAAAGCAAAAAATGCCGATGACAAGAAACGTGAGACACATATCAACTATCTGAATAAAGCGCAATGGTTTATTGATAAAGCTGAACTCACATTGGATAAGCTTAAAGCCATAGCAGCCCCGATTTGGTTATTACGAAATATTGCCAACAATCTTTCTCATGCTAAACGGCAGGTGTCGCAAATTCACAGGCGAGTAGTCGAAGATGAAAAAGTCCCAGCTGATGAAAAAGTTTACTCAATATTTCAACCTCACACTGAGTGGGTGAGCAAAGGGAAAGCAGGGGTACCAGTGGAATTAGGTATTAAAGTGTGTGTTATGGAATGTCAGCATGGCTTTATTCTTCACCATCGTGTGATGGAAAAAGAGCAAGATGTTGATGTTGCCATCGTCATGATCAGAGCAACCAAAGCTAAATTCCCTGAGCTCAACCAGTGCAGTTTTGATAAAGGGTTTCATTCACCTGAGAATCAGTTGAAGTTGGCCGAAGAATTAAATCGGGTAGTGCTGCCTAAAAAAGGACGTTTATCAAAAAAGGAAACAGAACGTGAAAACGATGAGGCTTTCAAAAAAGCAAGAAAGCAGCACTCAGCGGTTGAGTCTGCTATTAATGCGCTTGAAGTACATGGCCTTGACCGATGTCCAGATAGCGGTATTAATGGCTTCAGGCGTTACGTTTCATTTGCTGTATTAGCACGAAATATCCAAAAGTTAGGTGCCTTATTGTATAAACAAGAAAAAGAGGAGCAATACCGTCAAGCCAAAAGAATACGTAAAAAAGCAGCTTAATAGTCCTTAACTGAGATTTAAAATAATTTTCCAGTGAGCCTTTGCCTAACTGGCTAGGTTTGGCTGTCTGTGAAAAGACGATTCTAAAGAAGCTTGATCAAAAAACAACCTTATTTTATATACCCAAGTCAAAAACAGTCATAAATGAGTAATATTAACTTATAAGACCAAAATAGTTGCCCCTTCAACTGGCAAACTAGACTACTTTTCTGTCAGGCACTATCTCTTTACAATGGCCATCTGCCAGTGAAAATAAGGCTAGTATTCGCTTTATTTCATTAAACTTGCCTTTTTTCTCTGACTTTTTCAGCTCGCTATCGAACAATTTTTTTTGTGCGTTAGTGAGTTTAAGTAAAAAATCCATTTTGTTCCCCCCATGCACATAAAGCCGCAAACTTTATGTGTCTTATATTCTTCTTGCTGAGGGCATATTATAATATTTCTGTAATAAGCTCTAACTTATTTATTGCCAACTTACTTTTCTGGAAGTCTATAGCATGTCAGAAAGCAATTACCCTGATAAAGGAAGCTTTAACAGGGCTTTTTCAATGGCATTAACAGCTTATGCTGCTGACTATGATGTAGCGGTTTATAGTGGTCCTGATGTACAAGACTGCTCACAATTACATGCACTTATGTTTTTAACAAAATAATTATTTATTTTAGCAAAAAAAATAATTTAAAAGAATATTTAAGTATTATGCCTAGATTTTTATATTTTAGTGTAATTTTCACCCTGTTATTGTCTACTACTAGTCATGCAGAAGCCCATGGTAAATCATTACTTCACGGCAGTAAAGTCTATATAAATGGTGAAAATATATATTTAAAAAGCACGAATAAAATTATTTTTATACATGGGGATATCATAACTCCCATCATGACTGGAGGTAATAAAGATGTAGAAATTTATCCTAGTAGTAGCCGCTCAATAAAAGATAACTTACCAAAAACCTGTCATGGCTCAGTTTGTTTAACAGAACTAAAAAGTCAGGAAAGGGTTGATGAATCTAGACTTATTGCCGCTGGATACAAATTGTCCACCAATGCTGTAAGCCTTTATAGTGGTGACTTTAATAAGAATGGTGAGAGAGATATTGTTTTACTCTATAAGGGTGGTAGACAACTTCTGTATGCTATTAAGGACTATAAAGATGGATATAAAGCAAGCAATATTCAAAATATCACGGATTATATAGCAATCAGTGATGTAACCCTTGAGATAGACGACCTCAACAGTGATGGATATGACGACATTATTGTCTATAAAGATGGTGCAATAAACACAGTTCTATACTCGGACAAACATGGTGTTTTTGCAAAACCAGAAGCTGAAAATGCAGTTAGTGCGGTATGGGCAGGCTTTAGAAAGCACCTAAAATCAGGTGATACTGTCGCTTTAGCAGAACTATTTACTGTTAACTCAAAACCTACCTATCAAAAGGCTTTCAACGATATTAAAGATAGTCTAGAGGAATTAAATAAAAAAATTATCTCTATTAATTTCGTATCTACTACGCCTGAGTATGCCATTGGATTAGTTGAATATAGGCGGACGGATGGAAACATACAGAAACAGTATGTTTATTTTCTCATGGAAGACGGAGGATGGAAAATTGAAGGACTATAAAATATTTACTTTGCTTGCTGTAGTATTTCTCCATGGTTGTGCAATTTACTCAGCTGCACCAGTTACAGGAGTGGTGAAGGATGCAGAAACACAGCAACCAATTGAGGGAGTAGCAGTACTAGCTATTTGGGGGCTACAGGGGGGGTATGAGGGTGACAACCCCATGGGGTTACTAGATACCAACTCAACCGTTACAGATAAAGAAGGGCGTTTTAATATACCTGGCTGGTCATTTGAGCCTGTTAATCTATTAAGCAAACGCGCTAATAATCGTAATCCTGTAGTTTTAATGTTTAAAGAAAACTACAGCCCTTATGTTTTTAATAACCGGGCTAGTGCTGATAGATATGGCATAAATCCAGCTCCTTGGCGCATTCAGTGCTGTTCAAGAAAAGAGCACTTTATAGAAAAGTTCACATTATCCAATAGAGAGTATCTTTTTAGCATTAATGAAAAATTCGAACCTCATTTAAGGTATTTAAGATTCCCATGGCTCTGTACTGGTGATAAAGCTTATAAGTTTGAGAAAGAGTTAAACAAGGTTGAAAACCGATTTACTAATAGAAGAGAAAATAAGTATAGAAATTTTGACCCTATTAGAAAAATAAATGAAAAAAATTGTTGGTTCTAAGTAGGATATTATGAAGTTTTTTAAATTAAATTTAATCTTTGGCACAATTGCTACCATATCAGCTACTCTGTCAACACATAGTACTGCTTATACCCAAAATGTTCATAGGTATTTGTCAAACTATGCAGCAAAAAACACAGCTTTAATGAAAAAAAATTTTTGGCTTAGCAAGGGGTTTGATAATATTGATAGTGATATTGGAGTACCTTACTTTCCTAATATTCCTTATTTAGCTGAAGATACTCAAAAGCATATGGCTGCTTTTGAGTTATTAGGTGAAGGTGCACATATTGAGGACACCAAAATTGATATAGGAGTATACTCAAACCACAGATCACTATACCATTTTTTTGATCCCCAATATGTTGATGACCATGGCAATCGTGGGCGTGGAATGCCTCAGCCAATACGCAAATCGATATCATCTCCAGACTGGATTTTAGAAGATCGATTTACTGTAGATCATCCACGCCATCACGTTCAACGGTTTTCATTTAGAGATGCCAAAGACGCTTATTTTAGAGCGCTAACTAGTCAAAGCAAGGGGGAACGTGATCAAGCGATGGGCCATGCATTACAAGCGTTAGGTCATGTTGTACACCATCTGCAGGATATGGCCCAGCCACAACATGCTAGGCTGGATGACCATTGTAATGAATACAAATGTGCTGTCATAAATAAATATCACCCCAGTTTGTATGAGGCGTATACAGATGACCAATTTGAATGTGGTAAATTTGATCAATCTAAACCTATTGGAGCGAGCTATTTATGTGAGAGAGAAGGAGAGGATATTTTTGGTCGCGCCGTGAAAATTAAACATAAAAAACCTACTACAAGGATCAGCATTCAAGGCTATCCTGCCGTAGAGTTTTCAAGAGCTAGAGATTTTTGGTTAAACAGCGATTATAACGGAATAGCAGAGCTATCCTCGTTTAATTTTGTTACACAGAATACTAGCTATAAAATTATCAACAATAACCCTAGTAACTCAATAGGAATTGACGACCTTATACCTACCAAATTCCCATTACCTGGCAATGAAAACCTAAGTCTAAATCTATACAATGATAACGATGCAGGCCGTATTTTATATGTCAGCAACTCATTTAGAGACAAATATACTAGGACGCAACACAAAACCAAAATAACAGGGTTTTCACTACTCAATGAAACCCTAAAAGTAAAGGGAAAAAATCCAATTGGTATAGTTGATCACAACATATTTGAAGATCGCTATAAAATCCTGCTACCCGCTGCTGTGGGCTATACCAAGGGAATGATCAATCACTTTTTTAAGGTCAACCTTGCTGTACAGAGAAAAGACAGAAAAATCACTATACAAAATCAGTCAAGCGTACCTATTCACGGTGATTTTTATCTTTATAAGACAGACAATGGACATCGTACCTTTACTAATCAAAAGTGGAATCTCAAGATTCCAGCAAAAGGTAAATCCAGTCAACTAGTCTTACCATCACAAGTTAAATCAGGCGACTTTCTAGTTGTGTTTAAAGGCCAAGCTGGTGGAGAACCCAATTTACCAGGTGCAGTCAGGTTTGAGATTGACAAACCTGCAACTCCTTGTGGCACTCCAGTAAAAGCAAAGGGAGGGACAGAAGGTTATTCTGGTATTCACTCATTAGGTGGCGAAGCAGGCGAAGTTACTATTTCATTTGAAGCTTATAAAGTACCTGACTCGCTTACCATAAGGAAACTCACAGGTGAAACTATTTTCCAAACCAACGGGTTAGTTTCAGGGCTTCACCAAAAAACGTTTTATTATAATCCTTCGGAGTTCAGTAATGAGCAAGTGGAAGTAGAGGTAAAAGGTAATCAAAACATTACTACAACCCAATGGCAATTAGGCATTGGCTGCCCTGGTAAGGGCTCTGCATTTGGACGTTTCAATGTGACAGGTGGTTATCGTTTTAACTCTATGGGTAGTTGGTCTTGTCATGCAAGATTAGCAATTGATGGGAAGCTACTGGAAGATAGAAGCAGCTGGAATACCTATTTATCTGAAGGCACCCACTCTGTTGAGTTTAAATATTCATGTTTTTGTGCAGACTCATGGGGGATTTGCAATGGTCCTGCAAACTTTTCTGCAGCCATCAATGCCGGTAATAACAACCTATTTTTAGAAAATGGTAGTTATCCTATAGAGATTACTAACACTGGCTTTATTAAAAAGGGAGTCTGGAGTAGTGGTGGCGGGCCTTTCTAAGAAAGGCCTTTTTACTATTAACTTAATATTATGTTGATGGTTATCCAGCTCTTAAACGAATGGAGTTGATTGTAGATACATGAGTTAAAATATACCTAAAAAAAATCAAACTATAAATACTGTAGAGAAAACTATGAGAAAACTGTTTACACTATTATTTTTATTAGTATTGACAAATTTTGTTTCTGCTGGCGTGTGTACAAACTGTAAGATTAAATCTATAGGGATTGGTCCCCATTATGATAATCTTTGCATCAAAAACGCATGCGCCTTTATCTTGGTAGAAGGAAACTTAAATGACATCGTCCCATGTTCAACTGGGTCTTGGCATTTTGTAGTAGATACTACTACTGACAGTGGAAAAAGTGCCTTATCACTGTTATTAATGGCGCATGCAGCAGATAAAAGAATCAGTATAGCTGGGGATGGTAGCTGCAATTATTCAAGGGAAGCTGAGACTTTTTTATATAGCTATTTGGCTGACAAGTAAACGACCTATCATCAAACTGAAGAGAAGTATACGATGAAAATATTTCAACTCTTTTTTATAATGCTATCAGTTAATATTGCCATAGCAGATCCGCTAGTTACTAATGCTAAAATAACTGGCATTGGCAACACGCCTGACGGTACAGAAAGTTTTTTTGTGACTACAAGCGGCGGCACTGGTCCATGTGCTACTGGCGTGATCGTTTTTCCTGAAAGTATTTCAAGTCAATCTAAGTTCAACAGAGCCTACAGTACAGCATTGACAGCATATACGACGGGCAATGAACGGGTAAATATTGAGACGTTAACAGCGGGTGAAACAAACTGTCGAATGGCTAGTTTTATTTACCTTCGCTAACAAAAAAGCCAGCTATTTTGCTGGCTTTTATCTACATAAAAAGTCCTAGCTCAAATGGCTTAAGGCGGTTTTCAAAACTTTCATTCCATCATCATTAACATAAACTACACGTTGACGATGATCATCAGCATAAGTCCCAGATTCAATAAAGCTGGCATTTGACTGCTTTCGTATTGTGTGGCCATTAAAAAGAGGCTCAATTACATCAGCAAAGTTATGATGAGACAGATTGAGCTTTTGTTTTATATCGGCTGATCTTAGAGGGCCTTCTTTGCCAAGAGTTAATAGTACAATTAACTGGTCAATTGTTAGGCTTGGGTCAATATCTCGAAAAACTTGTAGTGCGCTTGTTAGTGAGTCCGTTTTTAAGTCTGACATTTACCATTACTTCCAAAGTTTACACCTGTTGTATGGTGGATTATTTTACTAATAAATGCAACACAATAGATGCATAAAAAAATTTGTTATGAACTACAGAGGCAGGAGTTTATCCTTATTCTTAACCGTGACATGCTCATGATAGCTCAAAGCCAGTTAATTACTGCTCTTCTCCTTCATTCCTAGAGTGTAGCAAAACCCTAAGTAATTGATTTACAAGATGCAAACTGGTTAACTTTTATACAAAAGTTAACCAGTTTTTTGCTTTGGAAAGAGCTGGTTATATTTCTGAATATGAGCGTATCACATACAGACTTGGTTATTTTCACTAAACCATAATTCCTTTCTTTCAATCGGTGTTGTTTTAAATAAAAATGGACTTTTAAGCTTTATGATAGTTCGTTCTTTTAAATTAGTTTTTCTTATTGCATCACCATTCACTTCACAAAATATCCTATCAAAGGTGCCATCTTTTAATAAAATTGATAAACCTTCATAGAGTCTATTATTTAGTTTTATATTTTGTTTTGAAGTAAATAAATAGCTTGGTTTAGTGTAATGTAAAGCAAGTTTTTTCTCTACAATAAGTTCTGGAAGTAAATTTTTCCTTGCTTCTAACTCAGGAAAGGCTTCATTAATTCCTCTTGAATAGTAGTCGAATCGCTTACTATTAAGCATATGAAATAAACCTTCGTAAGTTGGACTTGAAATATAAGGAAGGTTATTTAGCTCCATGATGTTCCGATTTACCCAAGTATGGCCAAGCCCATTCGTATATTTTCTCAAGTCTTCGATAGATTTTACTTTACTAAATTTATTTTCATCTTCTTTTCTAATTAAAAAAATTCGGTAACCAACAATACCTTTTTGAATTGGTATATACACAGGTAACAAGTCTTCTTCGAGAGTCTTCGTAGTATCCAGCCAAGCAACTGTCACTAGTTGGTTTTCACTTTTTTTTAGTAGATCAATAACTCTAAGTTCGTTTATATAATCTGATGATGGTTTAAGTATATATTTTCCATATTTAGCTTCAGTTCTATTTAATGCTTCGAGTATCAAGGCGATAACTTCTTGTCTTCGAGTATCTGTTGCTGAATGTGGTTTCGGGTAGATATACACCATTGGGTCTGAGTTTGGTGATCCAAAAGTAGTAACTGATGTTAAAGCAAGTAGCATAGTTGCCTTTAATAGAAAAATTTTTATCTTATACATGGAGTAATATGTAGTTTCTTAGTATCGACATAATGAGTATAGAGCTAATATGAATGTAGTTGATCTGCGTGTCGTTTTCACCATAAGTTGGTAAAAGAACGCGAAAAGAACTCCATTTGTTGTCAGTTACACTAACAGTTAATAGTCATCATCGTTTAACAACTACCCTCTTGTCTCCTTTCCCTACGAATGCACTCTGCTCCCTTTCCAAAACCCGCCGATAACTCTTCTACTTAGCGGCAGTTACCGGGAAATATATGACAGTTTGGTTGTAGGTTGATCTATTTTGATTATATGAATTATAAACTATCGTAGTAATCACCAGATCGATGCCTGAAAAATACATTACAATACTGAAGCTCCACTTTAAGTGGTTTTTTGTTAACTAAGTTAATATAAGGGTTTAACTCCAAAACAACGTTTACTTCCTTTTGAGCAACTAACTTTTTATACAAAGCTTGCTTCTTAGTTTCATTATCAGACCAAGGCATTCTAATAATTATATTTTCCTTACAGTTTGGAGCAGGTACAGAAAAATATTGTTTAGGTACTAGTACTTCAAACTGACCACCTTCATTAAATCCATAGTTCGAATTTATTTTATATTTCCCACTTTCTAGTTTGTACATCATATGGTAGTAATCAGAGTATTTTCCTTTATTGACTACTATTTCTTGTGCTTGGATTTTGCTCATCACTATCACAGAGAAAACTGCTAATAAATATCTCATTTTACTACTCACATACCTAACTTAATTAAAATTACATTGATCAATCTATGGACACTGTATTCTGACTGAAAAACGCAATATGGTCTAATTTTAATGTGCACAAAACTAAACCACCTGGCTCTCAATGCTGCTCAGTGCTCTGTTTTCCTGGTCCCTCCCCTCAAGCCTTTGCAAAAATAGCCGATAACACCCACTTATCGGTAGTTACGAGGAAATATATGGCAGTTTGGTTGTAGTTTGATCAACTTAGATAAGGAGGGCCCCCGCACTAGGACTAATGCAGAGTGGTGTGGGTAGAGCTGGATAGATACCAGCTCTTACCTGATTAACTCTTTGCAGAAAAGGATTCATGATAAGTGACAATTCCTTGAGGCAAATCTTCTTGAAATACTAGCGCTTGAAAATATTCCTCTGGTACATCTAGAAGTACCAATCCTTCTCTAGGTCTAAAGCCAAAACGATGATAATAGTTAGGGTCTCCGAGCAATACGCAACCTTTCGCTTTTATATTCTTTAGCTCTTGAATAGCTGCATTCATAAGTTTTGAACCAATACCTTTATTCTGATTGTTCGGATGAACTGATATTGGGCCCAGACCATACCAGCCATCTGTACCGTCAGAAATACTGACGGGAGAAAGTGCTACATGCCCAACGACATTACCTGCCTCATCGGCAACAAGTGAAATCGATAATGCGCATGATTCACGAAGAGCTTTAACAATAAATTGCTCAGTATGGTCGGTATGCTGTGCTTCAAGAAATGCAGCAACAGTAACCTCATGAATACTTTGAATATCGCTTGGTTGTTCTTCTCGGATACTAATAGTCAATCTTGTATCTCCTTTGCGGTTAACAATTAATGAACGTCACTCTGAAGCAAAATACTATGTCGCATAACTAATTGGCATATTTTAACCTAAAGGTTCTTAAATTTACTCACTGCTCCATCCCCAATTGACCTCAACTGTAGTTCTTTCAGAACTAGCCGAAAATTCGTTATGGCAGCAGTTACCAGGAAATATATGACAGTTTGGTTATATTTTGATCAAATCTACCTGATAGGTCTAACCCTTCTGACGTCTATAAAACTCAACTGCCAGGCTCTGAGGGTTTCTCAGTGCTCCATCTCTAACCAACCTGACTTAAGCCTTTTTAAAAATAGCCGATAAGGCCAAGAACCGGACAGCTTCCTACTACGCTGGTAGTATGTTATCAAAAGGCGTAATACGTAATATGATGCATCTGTTATTTATCATTAGTCTTCATACTAAACTGGTAGCCTATGATTGTGAGTAGTTGCTTACAGTGAAGTGAAAGTGTTTATTTGGGAGTACACTATTGTCTAATAGTATTCACCTATCAATATGTAGTCACAAAAAAGTAAATTGATCAACTTGCTTTACCCTGGTTAACTCAAAGCCAGCCTATAACCAGGTGGCCATGGATGATTTACCTAAAACTCAGTGATCCTAAGACCAACACTCACAAGTTTTACACGCTTTTGATTCAGAAAGACCTGTTTGGTAATTGGGCGCTATTACGCCAATGGGGAAGAATTGGCACCAAGGGGACAATCAAGGTAGACACCTTTGATCTTTACGAAAAGGCATACACTGCCCTCGAAAGCATAAAAAAAGAGAAACTGCGCAAGGGCTATTCTCTCAAGCACTCTCAGCCAGTTATAGAGCCCCATGTAGGCTAGTATCTCTATCAACTATTACTTCATCAATAGAAATTTCTGATTGTGAGTAGCTGGCTTTAGGTTAGAATACTGTGATTATATACAGTATTTAGTGGTAGGCAATGCAGGTCATTCAACGCTATACAGCCAAGCAACATGCATCTCAGGTAACAGTGCCCCTATTGTCCAGTCATGTGGCGGCAGGGTTTCCATCACCTGCAGATGATTATGTCGAAGCTGACTTAAATCTTCACGACTTTGCAGTGAAGCATCCAGCGGCAACCTTCTTTGTCCGAGCTAAAGGTGAATCCATGGTAGAAGTGGGGATTCAGTCGGGTGATATTTTGGTGGTAGATCGGGCACTGACACCACAAAACGGTGATGTCGTCATTGCTGCACTTGATGGTGAGTTAACTGTAAAACAGTTGCAACTCGCAAAAAATAAGGCCTGGCTCATACCACGTAACCCACAATTCAAACCGATTGAGATCACAGAGCACTTTGATTGTGTGATCTGGGGTGTGGTTGCACATAGTCTGCATAGTTTTCGCTAGTCATTATTCAACCACTTTTATTAAAAAACTCTATTTGTTTAATTCGTACATAGGATATATGTGATGCAGAAAATTTTGTTATTGGCTGCTGCATTGACGGTCATTAGTTCACTAAGTACTACAACAGTTGCTGAAGATAACACAGTACTATTAACAAAAACGTTTTCTGATAGCCAGGCAAGCTATAGTGTACACATTGATAATGGTAGTATTCAGGTTTTACCTTCAAAGACACAAACAGCACATTTTAATGTTTATTTGAAGCCTATTTGCGTGGAAAAACAATCCTCTTATGATGAGATACCTAATGTAAATCTGAAGTCAGCCTGTCAGCTAAACAAAGAAAACTTTACAATTCAGACGAGTAAGGTTGACGGTAAAACCCTCCTTACACTCAATCAACAGGTATATATTGAGCAGAACTGGCAGGTATTTTTACCTGTGCAAGCGAGCTTAGATATTCGAGCCCGTCAAGGTAAGGCGGATATACAAGTGGTTTCTGGGGATTTAGATGTAGGCATTGTGTCTGGTGATGTTAATTTAATCACATCACCTACTCAGTATAAAAACATGAAAATTATTGCTCTGGCTGGCAATATTTATTCTCAATCGAAACATGTTAGCAGTACTGATTACAATCCCAATATGGTGAGCTTAAGCAATCACATTGATATACCTGGCTCAGGTGATGCCAATATTAAAGTCATTGTCGCCACAGGTGATATCAATGTTAAAGAAAGTGAGTACTATTAAATATTTTCAGTAATTAGTTTTTCTTCTTAAAACTACAGTGCATAGGTACTAGCCAGATTAACCGGCTAGTTTCCAATGCGTAACTAATTTACTGATATTATGACCGACGGTCGTTAAGTAAAATTCGCCGCTATTGTCGTGGTATGCGCGTATTTTTTCAGTAATTAAATCATCTCGATCATGGTATCGACAAATTACGTCAACACGGCTATTTATAGGTGGTAAAGAGGTATTGATATCTTGGTAGTCGTTCGTCATAGAGGCTTTCTGTTGTATTTAATTAATCCCATCATAACCCATTTTAAAAAAATGACATACGATATTTTTTTATCATAGACAGCATGAAAATTTTATGAATAATAACAATTCATGCAGGCGGGTTACCCGTAAGTTGAAACTGTTCATTCCCTCCTTTACCCCCTTACCCGCCTGCTTTCTCCTTATGACCCTTTGAGTTTGCAGGCTTAGTGCCTGCTTTTTTTTTTGCCCATTATTTTTATAAGGTGCAATATTTTTTTATCATGGACGCTCCTGTTTTTTTCTGAATAATAGATCTTGTTCTACATGTAAAAGCCAGCCTTAGGGCCTGCGCTTTATTAAATTGAGGGGGCTGTTGGATGATTAAAAAACTCTGTGCCGTCTCATTGGTAAGTCACCCGAAAGTGCTGGCACAAGGGGCTTTCAACGGTGAATACTTGATTGTTGACCAGTTAACTCCTTTAAGTGGGCGGCTTGAGCAGTGGCAGCCAGGATTATTAGAGACACTCAATCATACATTGAATAAACAGTTTCTGATTTTAGTAGAAGACGCTAGTCGTTTATTTAATATGGGTTATACCTTGACCTTGGATCAATCCGCACCGGCAGAAAACCGCAGTTATCAAAATATTGCTCTGGATTATTATTTTGCTTTAAGTGGTTTAGGGGAAATCCAAGGTAATCAATTAGGTAATATTATTTTTCAACATGGCTTGCAACGTCATCAAATTCACCGAAATTCGATTAATATTGATAAAGACGACAAAGGCCGCAATCGTTATGACATTGATTACCAGAGATTTACCGGTTATCAACGAGCGGTTTTATTATTAGTACTGGGAGCCTTACACTTTAATCCCGCGTCTCATGACTATTTAACCCTATTATTAGGCAGTAAACCCCCTGATAAGCTAGCCCACTTACCGCCAGGATTAGCGGCGATTATCCGAGGGCGCTAGCATGCAACATGCGCGGCTATCCCCGTTAACGATCCAGGATCCCTTATTACGTACTCAGTTTTATAAGGCATTGCGTAATCCACTGCCTGAATGGCAAATCCATGAAGTGGCCCTGGATGAAGTGTTGATGCCAGAGTTAATTTCGCTTCGCTTTTATGGCACTCCCCAGCTCAAAAAAATTGTGGTGATTATTGCTCAGCTAGACGACATGCGCGGGGCATTAAAAGCAGGCACAACCCTACAGTTGCCGCCCATTAAATGGATTCGCCAACAAATCAAAGCCTATGCTGATTCTGAGGGGCGCGCATGAACCCTTTTAAAGGCGTAAATTTTCGGCATCAGGACCGTGAGTTTGCGGAGCTACGCCGCCAACTACGTCAGAGCCGAGGCAGTGCCCGACGCACCTTATCACCGAATCAAATCCGCATGGCCATTCGCACGGGGGAAATGCCCCCCAATGCGGAAGTATTAATCGGTACCCGAGAAGACGGCACCCCATTTACTATCGAGGATTTAACCGGGTTTGCTCAAGCCCAAAAACGCCTGGCTAAGCAGTTTGGTTCGGCTAAGGGCGTGCCTACAGATCAGCTAATTGCTTCATCTCGGGCGATTGATGTGGAACGGGCTAACCTGGAGATTCGCTCCGCTCGACTTTATAAAATACACGGCTCTACCCTTACCTTTAGCGTCACAGCCAGCGGTAAATACCAAGCCCAGTTTCACCAGGTCAAAGTCAGGTTAGAAGACTGGTGGCGACATTTAACTGATGCAGGCAACGTTAACCGAGCCATGACCCAAACCCTGGCCGGCCCGGTATCGTTTGATTGTGATTGTGGGCGTCATCAATTCTGGTATCGCTATGTCGCGACGGTGGGTGGATTTGCGATTCAGCCGTATGAAAAAGACTTCCCCAAAGTACGTAACCCACAGTTACGCGGCTGCTGTTGTAAACATGTATTGAAGGTGTTTCGGGCTTTAAAAAGCCCTACCGTGAAAACTCAGTTAACCCAACAAATGATTCGCCAGGCTGAACAGGCGGGTTTTGCTGGCGATACCCGTCATCAGTTCATGACTCGGCAAGATCATCAGCAACTCAGCCGGGCGCGGGTGGGTGAGTTAAACCAGGAAAAAATTCGTGCTGAACTGGCCAGGCAAGCGAATTTAGGGTTACGCCGTCACGTAAATACACCCGCTAACCGTAAAAAAATTAATCGTGTGAGAACGAAAATGACTCAACAGCTAACCGCACAACAAAGAGCCCAAATCCAACAAGAATTAGCGTTTGCTCAGCGTTACAACATACCGGCAAATACCGTGTACCAAAAATTTGCGGATGAATTAGGGATGTCTGCAGAGGCCATTCAACAGCAATTATGATTCAACCCCAGGACTTTTTAGCATTAACTGAACGGCTGGCGAGTGATACGAAACAATTTTTATTTCAGTCGCGGGATACTCGGCAAGTGATGTTATTTAAGGCTCTGCAAGACCAGGCGTCAGATCCTTTGGACTTGGTAGGTACTCTGGAACAACGCGAAACCACTGTCAATTATGCAGCACCGATTATTGTGAAAGCGCGTTTTTTCCCCAATGACAATCCACAAAATTTATTAGCATCAGGGTTTCAGTCAGCGCCTGATTTTGAAAGCCCTAAAACGGTCTTGCTCGATTCAGAGCCCGTGCCTGAGCAAAGCATTCTCTGGTGTGAAGATCGTTTACCCAATGACAAGAAAACCGTGGAATTATTTTATGTATTGGCTGCTACCCCAATTGGCAAACACGGTTTGGTGGGCGCTAAACACCAGGTATTGCCCATGAGTCATGCCGACACACAAGCATTACTGGCTTTAATTGATGAGGTAACCCATGATTAATGCGAATAGCTGGCCACAACAGCCGGCTAATGATTTACGCATAGACACGGCTTGGCGTGAGAATTATTCCGGTGCCACCATCAACCGTAAATTATCAGGTGTCGTGCCCGCAGGTATTTATAGTGGTTTTCATGTCACCATTGATGCAAACAATCCACTCACTGTTTTGGTGGGCGATGTGATTGAAGAGTCGATAGCCGTAGTTGAAACCCAAGGATATTCACTCACTGCGAGAATGCCAGCAGGAATGCAAAAAGCATTAACCATTACTCCAGGTGACACCCAACATATTATTATTCAAGTGGATTACCAACATCATCAAGTGAGCACGGTGGAACTGGTGGTAACTACCGCCATTACGCCTCATAGTGTTGTGCTCGCTACGCTACAAGTACCGTCAGATGTTGAGCGTTTAACCACTGATATGCTGGACGTTAGCCGTCGTATTGAACGGATCCCGGTATTAACCCATGAACAAAAAAGCAATCCACATCCTCAATATCAACTAGCGGCAACAATGCCCTTAATTATTGATCAACTCAATTCTGATCAAGCGGATGCCAGTTTATCCGCAAGACAAGGCAAAAAACTGCATGAGTTAATAAAAAGCCTACCCCCAACCATTGATCATTTACGTTCACAATCAGCGACCGATATCTTATCAGCCAACCAAGGTCGTATATTAAAAGAAATGATCGATACCATTAATGCTTTTTTATCCTCGGATAGCAGTGAAATTGAATCCTTAAAAAATATTGTTGAATATATTAAGCAAAATAAAGAAAACCTACAGAACTTAGGTATCGATAATATTGCAGGGTTACGAGATGCTTTAAATACCAAACTGGATAAGGCCCGATTTGACCAACTGGCTATCCCAGATGTAGCTCAATTACCCGCAGTATTAGCCAGTAAAGCCAATGACGAGTCGGTTTATAAAAAAACGGGCGGCACACTATCAGGCTCCGTGCATTTTGATATTGTTCAAGGTGCATGGAGCCATGGCATTAACTGGACTGGTTTAACGGATATATTTTCAATTCATGTGCGTGAAACCGCAGGTGGTGAAACTTGTGGGCTGTATTTTCAAGCTCAAGATAACACGAATGATTTATTTGTATTTGAGCACTACAACGATACTCAACCTAAACAGATTTTAGTAATGGATCATAATGCTGCGACCATGGATGTTAATTTTACCTGCAATGGGGCGATTTACGCGAAAGGGGATGTCACGGCATTTTCAGATCGACGATTAAAACAACATATTAACCCTATTTCCTCGCCACTAAATAAATTGCACCAACTTGGCGGTTACCACTATCAGCGCTCTGATACGGGTGATTATCAAGTGGGGGTAATTGCTCAAGAAGTACAACAAGTATTACCTGACGCAGTAAGAACAACAGAGGACGGCTATCTATCCGTTAACAGTACTGGCGTGGTCGCTTTATTAGTGGAAGCGGTGAAAGTCCTTTCTCACAAAGTCTCTGTTTTAGAGGAGCAATTGCATGGCGGTTAGGTGTGAAGGGCCAATCACATTTACGGATATTGCCACTGAATTTAAAGGCAATAAACCGTTCAGCTTATCGCAGTATTACCGGGGTAAAAGCCTGGTTCCTGATGCCCCTTCCAATGCCAAAATTGCCACAACAGGGGTTATTGCCTTTAGTCAGTTTTACTGTAGTGCTAATCAGGTAATTAAACGTATCAGTAGCGCGGTAGTGAATGGGACCAATGCCGATGCTTGGTTTACACCAGGCGAACGACAGGCCTCGTGTATTTTAATTGTCAATCCAGGGGTGTATGTCACCGGGCATGGTGGGGCTGATCGACATGGTGGCGGTCATGGTAATGCTGGGGGTACTGGCATGAATGTCAATATGGCGCATTTTCCTGGTGGGTTAACGTTAGAAGTCTACGGCCATATTTGGGGAGGCGGTGGCGGCGGCGCGGGTGCAAACTATCGGCACAGTTATACCGGTGGGCATGGAGGAACAGGTATTGTCGTGAATCATGGCACCTTAAGACTAAAAGTCCATCCGGGGGGCAGTGTTGTTGGCGGCGGTGGTGGAGGTGGTAGTTCAAGAGAAAATAAAAATGATGGAGGTGGTGGCGGACAGCCCTACGGTGGAAGAGGGAGAGGCGAGTATCATAGCGGCGCAGGTCGAGGCAGCTTATATGGTCCAGGTCATGGTACTGATTATCGATGGGAGTCTTGTCGTACTCATGGTCGTGGTGAAGAGCGCACTTGTAGTAATAAACGAAATTATTCCGGTGCGGGTGGAGCTGTTGGCCATCATGGCGCGGGAGGTAACCGCGGTTCATCGGGTGGGCGTGCTGGTGCGGCTACTGCTGGGAGTGTTCAATGGCTATAACCTCGCCCCCCACACTGACTAACCTATCAAGAGTAGATAAAGCGTTTGGATGTCACCTGGTAAAAGCCTATGAAAACATTGGATCTGATGACTCTAATTTACAATCTTTTTTTATTAGACCATCCCATCATAAAATATTTAGAGGTGAATTAGACAGTCCTTTAGTATTCATGAAGCAATTGGGCAAACAGGGTTATTTTCAACAACAAAACCAAACGGCTGCCGTTACCCTACCCTTAATTTATTATTTTCGGGATATCAGTTTAGCCAGTGCCGATCCCGAACATTATGGTGGGATCTATCAAGATATACTCTGGTTAAAGGATCTAGAAACACCTTATCAACTACAGGTGATGTATTTTGATATTACCTATCGATTGGTTTTTGTCGGTCATGAGCGCAATCACCCGGAACAATTAGCCCTTGCCTGGTATTTTTTTATTAACCAGAAACAACATAATCACCACAAAATTCCATTGATCTATCTGATTGCTGATGAAAAATTCACCGCTGAAGCTTATATCCGAGAACCGGAAACCCTACTGGCAACAGATATTAGTTTGGACCCACATCAAGAAGCCCGGTTATTTGCACTGGAAGTACAGCACACCTTATTAACACCCATTCTGGTAGGAAATGAGGGCCAGTTAATCGAACCTATTCAGTTTAATTTACGAGTATTTCCGTTTGGCAGCCAACCCAACATTTGAACATGTCTTAATTCAGGAAATTCGTTATCAGGATAAACCCTTGGATTTAAGCTGGTTAATTGAAGCGGTTTATATTGAAACGTTGGATTTATCCGGGCCTAAATTAATCTTAAAATTGAATGATCGCGAAGCGATTTTTCGGGATGACTTAGGCATTAGACCTTTTGAGACATTAACAGTTACCCTTGCTGATCCCTACCGACGGGATGAATTAGACACGATAGAGCACTTTGTGATTCTGACCATGCCCATGGATGCTGAATCCGTTTTAACCCTGAACTGCTTGAGTGAGGTGATTTTTCAATTAAAAATGCCAGCAACTCAGGCTCGTTTTTTTGTGGGAGAAGCCCCTGAAACCGTAGTTAAATTCCTGGTAAATCACACGGCGATCAATACCAGTGCATTTCCAGCCATTGAGGATTATCACCTATTGCCAGGTATGCGGCCCAGTCGCTTACTTAAGCAAATTGCCCGTGAAACAGCAGCGGTGATTCATTATCAACGCCAGCAGTTTACTTTTAAGCCCATTTCAGCACTACTCAAAAAAACAGCTCTCATTTCCTACCACTATGACGATGCACGCCAGCAAAATCAGATTCTTTCATTCAAAAAAACCAATGCGGATCCACTCATCCAGAGTTTTACGCAACGCCAGTTTACGGGTTGGCACTTAGCTCAAGGCATTCTTAATTCGAGTAATGCAAATACTACTGATTCGTCCACTGTACCGCGTGAATTGGCAGGATTTAAGAGCCCAATTACGTTAGCCAATTTAAATACCCTGTTAACGCCAACACTGGAATTTACTTGCTTAGGCAATGGAGCGCTGCAAGCGGGTATTACTCTTCAGCTGGCGTTTAATCGTAACCATACGGAACTACCGATTGATGAAAGTTTACCCGACAAAGTGATTATTCAGTCAGTGGCACATCGCTATTCTGCTCAAAAATACCAATGCCGGGTTAAAACCTGTCTGCCTTTAAACAATGAACAATACCACTGAGTTAAATCCTCCCCTCTCACCAAACCATTATCACGGCCAGGTAATTAATACCGATGACCCGAAAAAATGCCTGCGGGTACAGGTACAGATTTTAGGATTAACCGAAGGGGTGCCAACAGACAAATTACCCTGGGCCGAATATTTATTACCCATTGGTGCTCGTTATAACGCTGGCAGTTTTACTCCAGTACAGGTAGGTGACTGGGTTTGGTTGGATTTTCCGTATATCAGCCACGGCCAACCCGATACACGACGCCCACGGATTATTGGCAGCGCCCACTTTTGTCCTGCAGGCCAACCTAATACCCCTCATGAGTCGTGGGCTGGTCCCGAATCATTTAGTCATCAACGCACCGATGAAGAACCCAAGCCAGCGGTAGCACAATATCACCAATCATCAGTGATTACACAGCATGGGATTACCGTCGAGTATGAGCCGCCAGGCTGTTACCGTGTCACACATCGTGCTACTGGGACTGCTTTTGAGTTAAACGAACAAGGTGCCGTATTACATAGTGAACAAAAAAACCTGTTTTCGAGCAAAACCAAAACCAAACTGATTGCAGGCAATCAATTAACCATTAATGTCCTGGCCGGTGATGCTACCCTGAATGTACAAAGTGGGAATTTATCCATAAAAGCAGCAAAAAATATTATTTTCGAAGCAGGCCAACATTTTATTGTGAGAGCGAAAAAGTTTATTGAGGAGTTGGGGTAATGCCAGCTATTGCAATATTAGGCTCCATCTGTAGTGGCCATGGTTGTTGGCCACCTCGTGCAAACAGTGAAGGCGAACCCCTGCATACCATCAATGGAAAACCGGTGCATTGTAAGCGGCATGGCTGGCTACCCCACACCTGTCCTACCATACCTGAAACGCATGCTGGCGTGACTTCAAGTGGCAGTCCCAACCATATTATTAATGGCAAACCTGTAGCGCGAGTCGGGGATAGTGTCAGTTGCGGGTCTACTATTGCTACAGGAGAAGCATTACATACAGTTGATAGATAATAACTACTCATTGATTTACCTCTAATGCTACATTATTATTGCGCGCTTATTGAACTATGTCGCACAAAATATCAATGCCAATATACCAAAAAGTTATATCACTTATTTTTGTCAGTATTTTCCTTGTTGCATGCCAAACAGCTCCTTTGATACCAATTAATGGAATTGCAGCAGGCGTTTTATCAGACACTGGCACCGTGCTGACAACTGAAAACAGTGGTCAGCCTATAAAAAACAAGCAGTCTAAAAGAAACGATTATTTTATTAAAATATTGAAAATTAACGGACACCCTATTCGTTTAGCTTCTAATGAAAGTAGCTGTAAAAACAACTGTGATGCTTTTGACTCTGTAGTAATACAGCCAGGACCAGTTCATGTTCTATTTGGAATAAAGCAAAAAAGCTATTCAGGTTCAGGTCATGCAAAAGCCCAATTATTTTTTACGGCAGAAGAAGGAAAAAAGTATGTAATGGCCTTTTCAAGAGATAAGAACGGAAAAATCTACTTTATTAGTGAGATGGTAAAGGTTGTAGAGAAAAATGCAAAAAATTAAACTGCTTATGCTAATTTTTTGGTTAGTTTTCCTAGGGGCATGTACTGCCACTGGCCCTATTTATAAACCTCATAATAAAAATAATGATAATAATGCTATTATTTATATTTATAGATATCAAGACCCTTCACTGATTGGAGGAGGTGAGTTAGTCGATGTTCCCTATATTTATGTTAATGATCAGAAATTATCTCGACTTCGATTGCTTGGTTATTCAGTTTATGAGACTGAACCTGGTCCAGTAAGAATCAGCGTAAGGTTACCTATAATAGGAATACCTGCCAATACACTTTTAGAATATGACCTTTTAGCAAAACCTGGTCAGTCTTATTATCTTAGCCTTAATTATTTTGATACTACTGATTATATTAGGGTACTTATGAATCAAGTGCCTGATGATAAAGCTAAACAACAGTTAAAGTCTCTCCGCCTTCAGTAAATTTATCTAGTTAAAAGCTGTTAACTTTTTAATCGTTTTGGTTTTTTATATATAAAAAGCCCCTCTCAAGGGGCCTAAGATAATTATAGTAATGCCTTCTTCTTTTTTAATCACTTTTCGCTAGATTTATTCGTGTAACCCCCAATTACGCCTTTCATCATTACGACGATTGCTCTTATGGAAACTTGCTTGCTTAAGTTCCCTATAATTGCCATCTAAGTCAGTCCAGCTAAAGATAACTTCACTATCTTGACTTTTTCTTGAGTTACTACTGTAGACCGTCACACCTTTTGTGACAGATACACCGCCAATATCAAGCTTAAAAGTGCCTTGTCTATAACCAAAATGTTCTACAAATACATCATTGAGTAAGTAATAACTAAATTCTTCTAGTTTTATTCTATCTGGATTTTTGATTAACGTTTTATACGCTTTAAGTTGTCTTTTATGGTCTTTTTCTTGCTCAGAAATTTTCTGTTCACTTGCTGTATAATCAATCAATTGCTGGTCAATAGTCGATGGTTGTTGGCTCTTACCTTTCAACTCAAAGTAGCCGTCGTTATATAATTTAATTAACAACGAAGCTCCATAGGGTGTCACTTTAGGTGTATCAGATAAGTCACCGCCAGATTCAAGAATATGTCTGAAGTCATCACAGGTTAACTCTGTGTTACCTAGAATAACTTTACATGCTTGCTCATCAAACTCACTATCTGTCTGTTCTTCCATTTCCCATTGTCTTGCCCATAACTTACGCTGCTCATATTCAAGGTCTTGTCTTGCTATCCGAGGTTTAACATTTGGTAAATACGACAGTGCTGTTTGTAGCTTCATCAAAAACTGACTTTGTAGAATATCCATCAGTAGCCTTAGTTAAGATTTTGTATCATTTTTCCAAACCCAGTTATTCAATCTGAATATGCAGTATTTGGCAATAACTAAGATAGTTATCTATTAATTAGCCTTGACAAAACAACAAAAAATAAATATCTGCAATATTTTTCAGTCAGCGGGTGGTTTTAATCTTCTATGTTAGGGTGGTGCTCTATCAGTCTGATACCCGGAGTATTCACCTGCTATGGTCGCAACGATCACCCAATACCACAACCGAATTAATACCATTAATGAAAAAGCCGCCCTATTCCGCCAGGCGGTAATCAATCCCCAAGTTGAATCCGCTAACACCAACCGATTTATTACTGACAACGCCGAACGTAACAGCCAGTTAAAAGCCGTTGTTAAAGATACGATTTTTGATGCGGCAGGCGAGCAAGGCCCTTTATTGTTAGGGGTTACTGCGAATGCCGTGCGTGCTTATTATGATCAGCGCGGCTGTTTACCCTCTGCGGAAATGATGGCCAGTGCCTATCACACCATCGAAAATATGCTGGTGAATACTGCTAACCATAAAATCATGGATGCGGCGACATCAACCAGTGAGGGTATTATTAAGCGTAATCACCAGGTTGCGTTAATTGTCCCTACCATGTTGACCAGCATTACCAATGATATGGTCACGCATATTCCACCCAATTACGATAAATCCGAAATTTTTGCGATTACCCGACGGGCGGGCTCTACCTTTGGTGACCTAAAAAAAGGTGATTTAATTGACTATTCGTTCCATGGTCAGTATTCCTCCATGAATCAACGACAGCCCGTGGCGACTGGGGATGGTACTACTAAGGAATTCACCAAAAGTATTGGCATGCCAGTGCGTAAAGAGCTGGTACGGGTTTACCATGATCGTAACCTGGTAGCTGAAGATTTAAATGGTCGTGGGTTGTTATCTGGGCATTTCGTTGATGCTGATGGCCAGGCCGTGACGGTGACAGGTTCTATAGACCATGATAATGGTGGAATTACCATTAATTTTTCTGTGCCACCTAAAAATGGCATTGAAATTCATGTGGCGTATGATGTCTCTATCGAAAAAGACCCATCATTAATTCCTAAAATTGATCATGAAATGGAGTCCTGGATCGTCTATCCGCACGAATCCGCAATTGCGGCCAGCGCGACCATTCAAGCAGTATTCAGCGCCCGTCGTGAGTTCAGTATTGACCTGAATGCATTAAATTTCAGTTCGGCTAAAAACATTCTCGCCGCTGAAAAAGACCGCCGCCGTTTAATCGATATGTATTTCTTTGCCATGGGTAATCGTCAATGGAAATACACGGTCCCCAGTGCCCTTAAATTCACTGATCATTATGAAACTCTACGCCAGACCTTTTATGAAATCAGCCAGGATTTAATGTACCGCACTAAAAAAAGTGGTTTGGTGGGGATTATTGCTGGCCCCAAAGCCTCCGCGTTATTGAAGTCGATTGGTGCTCCCCATGTAAAAATGGCCCCCGGTTATCGTCATACCCCTCAACCCCATTATGTGGGCAAGGTGTTTGAATTTGATTTTAAAGAAGATCCGTTTGCCCCTGACTGGCAAATCTTCTGTTATGCCAAGGGTCGCGATCATGGTGATTCGGGTTATGTGGCAGCCGATGCGATCAGTGCCATTAATTACCAGCACCCGATTGATGAAAAATTACGCCATAGTAATACCCTGTATGAATTAGCCTACCGGGATTTGCACCCTAAAAATGGCCGAACCTATTACACCCTACTCACCTTAGTGCCTTAAGCGGCACTGAGTTAATGAGTTATTTTTTGATTCTTTTTTTTTCGATTGTTTTTAATTATTTTTTGGAGTGTAGGCTATGGCAACTCGCCGCAAAAATACGTCAACTGACACCGCTACTGAAGATAAACCCGAGTCAGCCGAACGCTTTTTTGAAGTGGTTTTTAAAAATGCCAGTGTGTCACCGTTGGAATGCACCTTGAGTAAACGTCGAATCTGGATTGCTGGGCATGCGAATACTGCCCCGGATATTTTTACAGAATCAGAAGTCGTGCATTTAAAAGAAGTGTTAAAAGGTTTTCCAGCGATTACCATGCGTATTGATGAGGTGGCATGATTAGTCAAACCATAACGGAGAGTGCGGGAATTACCGTACTCAAACCCATTGATAACAATATTTCGCTCACGGGCAGCAGTCAGACCATTGGTGCAACAGTCGTAGCAGCCTCGCAAGGCCCGGTCGGTAAGCCGGTCACGGTTACGGCGGATAATTGGCAATCGATTTTTGGCAAGCCTTTACCCATGTCCGCCGGTACCAAAGCCGAGGGCTTACGGCATCTGAAGGATGCATTAACTGAGTGTGCTGCCTGTCAGGTCGTTCGTGTGGTTGGCACTGGGGCACAATTTCCAAGCCTGGCATTTCCGGTAAAACCCGAAGCCCCCGCCGCTAAAGATTATAAAGTCACCATACAATCCACACCGATAGTTGAAAGCGACACCATTAAAATACTGCTATCGTCGTCTGCTTTAGATTTTACTGTGAGTGCTACTGAAGCAGATGGCTGGACCGTAGACATTAACAGTCAGCTGTATAACCTGCACCATTTTCAGCATGGCGCTACCCCGGTATTGTGGATTGCTAAAGACGACAGTCTCAATCTGGAAGCCATGACCAGTGGCACCAAGCTGGTGATTCATGGCAAGGTCCAGCAAACACCACCTGACGTATTAACCGCAAGTCATCCTTATGGCACTGACATGGCAGTGGCTCAGGATTATTGGTTAGTGGTCTGGCCGGTAGATGGTCACCCCAGTGATCACCGCCGAGTGGAAATTACCGCCCTGGATGATGTTGACCAGCGTTTTACCCTGGCTTTTTATGAAGATCACTATGGTCAGTCACGGTTAGTAGAATCCTATCAGGTAGGCATTGATACTGATGATATTGATGATCAGGGCCTAAGTGCTTATGCCCCAACTGTTTTGGAAGAACGCTCTTCCCGGTTTCGGTGCCAGGTAGCGTACAACGCCCGCTGGGCTGATGTAATGCCATTGAGTGGCGCTTTTACAGGTGGCAATAATGGTGAATCACCAACAACTCAACAATGGATCGAAGCATGGTCACGCCTTAAATCCGATGATGTGGCTTTTGATTTATTGTTTGCCGCAGGGCAATACGACACTGCTGTATTAGCCCACGCGATTGAGATTGCTGAAGGTCGGTTAACCCAATTAAAGCTCGATGTGCCTCCTTACTTAACGGAAAGTGCTGCGCTTAAATGGCTGGAAGATGCCAATTTGGAAAGCTATCAGGCTCAGGCGATACATTACCCCTATAAAGCGAATGATGAGTGGTACGGTGGTAAAAGTTTGTGGGGGGCATCTGGTGCATTGGTGGCAGCCAAGGCCCGTTGTTATGCGACACCGACCGGCCATGGCGCTGTTTCGGGTGCTCATTATACGGCAGCGGGTGAAAGCCGCGGCCTCATTAATCGGCGTGGGATCGAGCCCTTACACAGCACCGGTTTTGTATTACCGGATGAGCGCGTAGAGGCTCGGATGAATCCGGTTGATAAAGGAAAATTTATTAATGACTGTTTAAATCTCTGGCCCAAAAATAATTATTTACGGTTTGAACATGTGGTGGCGGTGTTAAATGCCATTTCCCATGAATTTATTCAGGCGGCGAGTGTCGCCAAGTTTGAACCCGATGGGCTAACCCTCTCGTTATTAACCACCTTAGCCAATGACATTTGTCAGCGCCGGGTAGATGCCGGCGCGTTTGTGAATCCCCGAAACCCCGAGCGTGATGGGGAAAACCCGTTTCGTATTGATATTAAACAACTGGAAATTGATCTTTGGCAAGTCGAGGTGAGTTTTGCACCCACCGGTGTGGCTCGTCGCATTGCCCTGCAACCCAAATTAATGCGCTAATTTTTTGAGGAATTTATTTATGTTTGATACCGGCTCCCCTGGTGATTTACAAACGACAGATATCGACTATTGGTGTCTGGATAATAGCAACCCATTAATTATGGATAGCATTATTGACCAATTTGGGGATCAACAATTACGGGCAAGTGCCATGGCTAGCGCGTTAGCCTGGGTAGAAAATGATGAAGTGACCCCGGATGCACTGACCGAAATTGTCTCCGGGATGGCGGACGTTGCTATTGAGGATGATATCACCCAACCGGAAGAAGATTATTATGAAGATTTAACCCGTGAAACGGCTATTGCCCTTACAGCATTAGGGGCTGAAAATCGGGATGTGAAAACCCTCTTTGAACGCCAGGATGAAGCCAGTGCGTTAACCGTCGCTCAGCAAATTGAAGATAAACTCAGCACCGAGCCTAAAGACGACGGTACCTTAGTCGCTGAATACGCCATTATCCGTCCAGAGCCGGTGATGGATAAAGCCGAACGACGTGTCATTGATGGCAAGATTGTCCTGAAAAAAATCCCTGTTCGTAAACGCCGGATGACGGCTGCGCAAAAAGCCGCCTTGAAAAAAGCACGACGCAAGGCACACAGTGCCGCCGCCAAACGGGCACGGGCCAAAGCCATGAAGTTGCGGTCACAGCGAGGCTTGTAATTAAATGGCTGGGCTCTGGCAACAAGGGGAGCTGACGCAAGTGGGGCTGAATGACAATCGGATCAGCCCTTACTTAAAATGTTGGATTCATCAACATACCACATTGGTAGTAGGTGCCATTGGTGAGGGTACCACCAAAGACATCAGTGCCACCTGGTCCAGCCCTTTTGAAACTGATTCGCTCGGCGCACAAGAGCCGGTCCAGAAATCCGCTGGGTTAACTCAATCGTTAACCGGGCTAACATCGGTCACCACCTTGAATAGCCAGCAGGTATGGGAAGGTAATCAGCCTCATCAGTTTACGTTGAGCTTGCAATTGTATGCCTTAGTTGACCCTAAAAATGAAGTCGAAGCGGCCATTAAAGCGCTGGAGTTAATGGCCACACCTGACGTTAATGATTTAGTGCCACTGGGCCGCAAACCCGAATCTGTCTGGATTAATATTGGTCGCAATGTGATGTGTGGGCCTTGCGTGATTGAAAGCTTGCAAGTGCCGCTCGATGGGCCACGGGATAAAAACGGTTACTTATTAGAGGCACTGGTACAGCTATCTATAAAAACCGAAAAAATGCTGGCCCGTCGTGATATCCCTGCCACCTATGGTTAATGGTTTTATTTTCTGGAGTAACAGTGATTATGTCACGTATACCCAATGTTAAAGGCGATATTCCCTTATTAAAACGTGCTTACTCAAAAAACGTGGCCATGGGTGAGCGTGCGGTGGCGTCTGATTTTGAGATGACCATCAAAGGCTATGAGGATTTAACCGTATTAGTCCGTACCGCCCAATTACCCGAGATTTCCCGCGGCGAGCCGGTGGAGGACTTTGGTTTATACGGCCAGGGTTTTCAGCAATACGGTGCCGTGAAACGGGACGGTGATATTACCGTGAATATGGTGGAGTTAAAAACCGGCCTGGTCCAAGACACTTTATTTGAAATTATTGAGCAGAAAAAATACGTCACTATTGAAATGGTGTTAGTCGGGGAAGGTCAACAGCGCCGAGGCTGGCAACTGGAAGACTGTATTGTAAAAGCCGATCCTGGGGAATTAGATACGTCTAACCGGGTGGGTACCGTCCAAATTCCAATCACCATTCACTACAACTGGTGTGAACGCCTATGACACCATTGGATTTATTAGCCGATATTAAAGCGGAGTTTTCCTTATTATTGTTGGATGATGAAGTGACGTTTTTAACCTTATTAAAACGCAGTTGTCGCACCTATCATGACAGTATTGGTTTTCAGAAAACAATGGTATTAACCCCTGAACAATTGACCGAGGGTGTTGAAGCCCCTGACGATTACGAAGGATTATTAACGGCTTATGATGAACGCCAGCAACCGGCACCGATTATTTTGCATGGCAATACATTAATTTATAAATTTGGTAAAAAGTCAGCCGGTGATGTCACGGTTATTTATTTTTCGGACCTTACTCGCTGGGATTTCAATAAAGACCATTTTCCACCCCATACCAAAGTCAGTTTTATTCATAGCCATTTACACGGGTTGATTAGCCTGGCGAATAATGAGCGGCTACGGGGGATGCACCAGGCTGCGGAATTATCCGCTGACCATTTACCGGTAGAGGCGGATATTCGAGGGCAATTAACTGAACTGGAAGCAATCATGAAAGAGCATCCGCCCTTTTTAACCGCAGCCCAGCTGAGTCATTAAGTAAATGGCTATCGATTTTACTCAGCAACGGTTAGCGGTTAAACGCAGTGTCCAGCAGGCTTTTCAACAAAACTGGCAATTTAAACTTGAGATTGAAGGCCAACCCACTGACTTTGCGCTGTTTGTGAAAGACGTGACCTATGGGCTGTTTACGATTAATACTAACCCCATTTTAACTGGAGCGAGTTTTGTTAATTTACCCCATCAAGCGGAACCGGGATTACTAACAGTCACCCTACGCGATCACCAAGACCGGCGCATTCACCGTTGGTTACTCGATTGGATGGCCAGGATTCAGAATCCAGATGGTACCTTAAATCCACCCTTACACCCAACACTGGGTTATGTACGACAGTTGCAACTATTGCAGCTTACTGAACAGAATAATGAGCAATTAATTAACACCTTTTTAGTGTATCCCAGTCAGGCTGGCGAGATTACCGAGTCTTATACTGAGCCTGGATTTTTAGAGTTTTCCGTGACCTTTACGAGGTTTCGATAATATGCATTATTTAGCCCCCCTACCCCGCCCCAGCCAACCGGAATTAACGATCCGATTACGAGAAGCGACAGTAAAAGATATGCTGGCAATTGCCGATACGCAGCCAGAACTAGAAGAACACATCACCACGGAGTATTTAAATCAATTACAGGCCCCTGAAACCTACAGTGATGCACGCCAATGGACCGGGGATGACAGACGCCTGGCGGTGTATTGGTATGCCCTGCACACCTTGCCAGATACTCAGATGACCCTGGATTATACCTGCCCCAGCTGTGATAAAGCGCTGAGCTACCGCTTGGATTTAAGGGATTTGGCTGATAGCAGTACAACACTTAAAGCTAAGCCTTATCGAGAAGTTGTTTTTAAGGGAGAAGTATTGAATATTAAACCACTGACAGGTGAGGCGTTAGAGCAACTTGAACAATTTAAACTCATTCTCAATCAGTTAGAGAATCACAGCGCCGAATACCGACAAAAAAAAGCGGAATTACCATTATCAGAAATAACCTATTGTCTGGATTTTGCTGAGCAAAATGTAGAGGATGAAGCCAAAAAACAATGGTTATTTAAATTAACGGCCAGTGAGTTTATCCAATTAAAACAACTGATCAGTGAAAAACTCACTGAATTACAACACGGCTTGCCGTCGGTCATGCATGATGGCCAACTGCAATTAACCACTCAAGTACCGACTTGTGATTGTGAGGTGCAAAAAAATAATGACGGGTTAACTTTATTTTTTCCCTTTCGGGATTACTTCCAGTTGCCAGATATATAACCTAAAAGGCTGGCATATTTTATTAGCCAATTTATGTTTACAGGGCCAACAAAACTTAGGGGATTTACTCGCTTGTGATGTGTCGACGGTAATTAAATTACATGACCAGCTCCAACAACGAAACCAACGTCGCCGCTAATAGGACACTGATAGCGGCTACACCCGTAGTGGATACCGAATCACCAAATACTGTTTTATCCCCATGGGACAGTGAAATTGTCGATTTATTGGAAACGGTCGCAGACAATACTGAGGGGCTGAATGCTGGTGTAACGGTGCAGGTAGAGCCAACAGCGATTACTGCTAGCGCAGCAGAGTCAATTCCTGCCAACACACCATTTGTCGTTGAAAATACCCTGGTAGAACACACCGTCATTGCCGAACAAAACCAGCCACAACCCGAGGTTGTAGCCGCAACACCTGCCGAAGCAGATCAACAACATAGTCTGGCAGGACTACAGGCCGCTCATTCTACGTCAGATGGAGACCAAACAACACCAATCACTACAAATGAAAATACAACCGCTGCCGCCAATACGACTCATCAAAGTGCGCCAATTCGGTTAGCTAACGGTCAGTTTGCCAGTCGTGCTCAACTCAGCACGCAGTTTGGTAAATTGCAGGCTTCAATGGGAACCCATCAAGGGGATTTAGCGGGCTATGCATTAGGCGGAGGGTTATGGTCAGTCGCTAAAGAAACCATGGGGTTAATGCACCACGCCCAGGGGTTATTTAATCGTGTCCGCGGGGATCGTGCTAATACCAATAGCACTCAAAATAGAACAACTAACCGCGCAAACCGACCTAACCGCCAAGCAGAAAACAGGTCAGCCAATACAACACAGGCGACCAACACCAATAGAGCAAATACGACACATTCCAATACGACTCGGGCAGAAAATACCGCAAGCGCCGCCAATGTCAGTCAGTCAGCAACACCTCAGTATCGTGCAACAAATGACCAACGCCCTAATCAACCCGACAGCGCTCAGGCAGCGCCAGCCATACCCCCAGCTTCTGAAACACCACAGTTGTCGGTGGGACAGCAACAACACGCAGCAGTGCAAGCGCAGGTACACCAAAGCCAGCAACAGCAACTCGTCAGTGATCAATTGGAACGGCAAACGTTTTCGTTAATTAGCGAGGAAAGAAATACCCAGCAGTTGCTGCAGAATATTTCCAATCAACTCGCCCAACAAGCCAGCTGCTGTTGTGGCAGTGATAGGCCAGATATAGGCCTTGATGAATTAGACAGACAACAGCGGTCGAATGATCAAGACAACAATCGTCGTCGTAATAATCGTAGCCGTCGTTGGTTATCCAAACTTGGTAAGCTCGCTAAATTTGGTGGCCCAGTGGCAGGTGTCGTCACTGCCGCAACGACTTATGAAGCCTTACAAGATCGTGAGGATTTATCAGTGCCCCAAAAGGTAGTGCAGATGGGCGCTGCAACTACAGGGACAATGGGAGGTGCCGCTGCGGGGGCAATGGCGGGTGCCTCGTTAGGTAGTGTAGTGCCATTGTTAGGGACAGCCGTAGGCGGATTGATTGGTGGCATTATTGGTGGAGTGGCTGGTAACTGGTTAGGTGATCTAGCTGGCCAGACTGCCAGTGATTATTTAGCAGAAAAGCCTACTACAGCTGCCGTATCTGTGTTGGAAACCCCAAAAGCAGATCCTCAAACTATCGAGGTAGATCACTCTGAATTACAGTTTAAAGATACAGACAAGCTGGTGGTGAATACTGCGACCACCAGCCAACATCAGGGTAGGATTAGCTCTACTACTATAGCAGAACCTGTCTCAGCTGATGTGAATCGGCATTCTTCCCCCGTTGATCCAGCGCCACTCAATATTTACGACAGGCCAAGTACAGCAGTTGAAGGCCATGATTATATCAATACAGCAGTGGCTAATTCCCCTTCACCCACTGTAACACTAGACGAACAAAAACTCGGGCAAGCCTTAGCGAAATCGCTGCAACAATTACCCACTGTGCGACCGGTGCAGCCAACTTCTATGCCTAATTCAGCCCCGTCGGAGTTTTCGTCGATACCCACGGAATTTGATGACGTGGTGTTAACCCTGATGAGTCACGACCGGATTTAACTGTGCAAGCACTGGATCATTTACTGTCAGTTTCCGCCGATGGATTAACCATTCATCATGATAGCCAAGCCATTCATAACAACGTGCAAGAATGGTTTGCTAATGCGCAATTTACGATTGCTGACAACCCTGCATGGGGACATAACCTGTCGCCGTTTCGGTTTGCACCACAAAATGAAGATACAGCCGTTGCCCTGGAAATCAGTATCGTGAAAAAACTCAGTCAGGATGTAGAGGGCTTATCGATTCAAGGGATCCGAGTCAGCTGGCCCGCGATTGATGTTATGCAGGTGGTGATACGCCACCAGATGGGTGCAACCAATCTACAACTGTCGAATAAGGAATTATGATGTCGCTGGATAATCACCAAGCCGCTTTAAATGAATTTATTCGAATTATTGAACAGCAACCGGCATTGCAACCTTTAGCCCGTTCACAAGTCATGCAGGGGCTGAATATTTTTCAGAATTTAGCCTTGTCGTATGCCTTGCATCGAGTCGAACGCGCTCACCAGGAAAGTTATTTATCAACCGCCCTTAACCGGTCAAGTATTTTAGCCCTGGCAGAAGACCGGCAATATTTACCGACTCGTCCGGCACCGTCTCAAGGAACAGCTACCATTATCAATAACAGCGCTGAAACAGTTGGGCTACCGGCAGGCCTGGCGCTGTTATCAGAACAACAACTGCATTATCAATTGGTTGAAGGTATCAAAATACCCGCCAATAGCCGTGCAACCGTTGCCATTACCCAGCTAAAACAACAGCAACTGACGTTTACGATTGAAGAAGAAAAGCCATTTATTGAGTTACTACTGGAAACTGCCTTAAGTACCACCATCCATCAATTACAGGTCTGGGTGGATGAAGGCGAAGGACCACAGGAGTGGCAACAGGCTCGATTATTTAGAAATACCGATGGGGATAGCCTGGCATACGACGAGTTTTACACCCATACCGATCAAGTCGGCATCCGGTTGGGTAATGGAATTTTTGGGAAAATTCCGGCACGGAATGCAACGGTGACGATTGCACTACAACTGACCGAAGGACAGACCACTTTAATGCCCAGTCAACCGTTATTTCCGCTGCAATCCGGGATTGCCAGCGACATCGAAATAACGACCGCAAATGTCATTGAGGGGGGCCGCCCAGGTGAAAGCATAGAAGCCATTAGACGTAATGCATTGTATTACCCGCTCTATAACGAAAATAAAGTGTGGGATGATGATTATGTGTTTTTTATCAAACGCAATCATCCCAGTGTGCTTTGGTGCAATGTGTGGGGCGAGCAAGAAGCAGAAACCATGCACGGCACACCCAATGTGGATTTTATTAATAAAATTTTTATTTGTGTGTATGCGCCCGATGATGAGGCCATTGGCGATAAAATATTGGCTTCATTACAAGCCGTGCCCCAACTTAACCGCCGCTATGAGTTAGTCAAACGTAACGATGTGGGCTTTGCCGTCAACATTAAAGGCACGCTTCATCGATCAGTGGTGCTCAGTGAAGCCAGGCAGAAAATACAACAATTACTCATTCAGCATTATGATAAGCACTCACCACTAAAGCGGGAAAAAGCCCAGGTAAGGGACTTCTATCGGTTAATGAATAATCTGGGAATTTTTGATCAACATGCCGATATTGCAATTAGTATTGATGGTCCAGCAGAGCCAAAAAACCTGTCAGAAATGTTATTTATTGATATAGAAAAAACTATGGCACAATTAACCCTAACCTATTAGAAAAGGCTTTAAGTCAACAACCCAAATCAAAGGATAAGGACTGAAAAAGTGCCCTGTTATCATTTAAATGAAGGTGGCATTATTTGTGGTGAGTTAGGCCCACATTGCAGTGACTGTTTAGATGTTTGCGAATATTTATGTGACTTTCCGGTGGGTAAAGGTAAAACCTGCGATAGGCGACTGTGTACAACCCATGCTCACGAAGTTGGAATAGACCTTCATTATTGCTCTAATCATTTAAGCGAGTGGCAACACTTTGTTGAAAGTGGAGGAGTTATTAAAGCGGTGTTGGAAAATATAAAACCCTTTAAAAAATAATTATTTTAATTTTCCAGTCCATTAAACAAAACAAATTTTTTGAACCAATGGTTCAAGCAGAGTAATTACTGCTCAAAATATTCTTATCGGATAAAGTTTGAGAAGGCTGTTCACAGGCTCTACTTCATCAATGACGGCTGATACATCCATACAATTTGGTTGCAGGTAGCAAATTAAGACTACTTCTACAATCCATTGACCTAAAAAGGTGACATAACTGGTTTCATAGCGCGTCCCTACCTGCCATTTTTCTTTAAGCGCTAACACAGTAAAACGCTGTCCTCCCATATCCGTTTCATAAACAGGCTTGATTAGCTGAGCCCCCTCACTCATAACCAGGCTTTTTTGATATTCAAGTGGGGTTCCGCTTATACCCTCTTTAGGCATAGTGCTAATGATCAGGGTATTTTTTGGATTTTTATGCTGATAATAAATTTCGACTACTCTTGACTTGTCAAATGTGAAAACATATCGCTTAGTGGGTGAGTTTGGTTTGTGAATATAAAAGACATTGGTTTTTTTAATCCACCAGTCTTTGGGTAACTCAATAGTGACATTCACATCCACTAACTCTATTGAGTGAGTTCCAATACTCATTAATGATGTAACAATGAATAGCATCCAGATCATTCTATACAACATAACACTATCAATAGCATTCAACAGTCATTTTTTACTTATTTATTTATCATAGCCAAGCCTGGAATACTCATTGTAAAAAATCGACGATAGTCAGTAATAAAACAAGCTACAAGCTCCAATCACCAGCCATTATCCCGACATTTTTTTATCGTCGCCCTTTTCCTCGAATTTACAGTATCCTAACCGAATGATTATTCAGTTAGTGGTATGGCGTGCAACACTGGTTAGTTAATCGGCTTACAGTCAGTAAACAGTCCTCTGAGCGTTGGGTACAGCTGGCTATGGCCCTGGAATTATTTTGGGATCAGCAATTTACCCCGGCTATTGAACGGGTCGAAAACAGCCGCTCGATTTTTACCGCCAGCCCGGAAGACCTGGAAAAAGCGTTAGCCGATATGGGCAGTTTTTTTGATGTCTTTATGCCCATTGCTGAAACCAATAAACCCTTAGCCATAGCCTGGCGTCGCGATGAGTTGCACTACAAAGACACTTCGCTACCCGTGCAATCGATTCTGGCGCGTAACTTCAGTGGATTAAATACCCGCTGGGAACCTTTGTATGCCAAAGATACAGAGTCTTATCAGCAAGGTACTTTTTATTCAGCTGATGAAGTACACGACCTGGGGCATGAGTTGAATGATTATTTTTTAACATCTCGCGGCCGGCTATGGGTTGATCTAGGGCACTTACGGTTATTGCAAATCAGTCGCGGCGAATTCGAAACCATTGTGCGCCAGGAAATTGAGAAGATCCGCCCGACCCATATTGTCTATGAAGGTGAATTATTCCAACTGAGTATTCATTTCAAAGCAAAACCTGATCGGTTGCTAATTGAAACCCTGAAGACAGAAAGGCCAGCTCATTTAGCTTATCAAGATCAGTTCATAGCCCCTCGACTTGATTGGCAAACCATTCAGCAACGAGAGTTAACACCACTCTTACAGTATAACGAAATCCCCTATTTCTGTTTTGATGAGGTACCCGCTGACTATACCCCGCTTGATACATACGTTGAGAATGTTAATGCATGATAACCAATAACAACACCTGGCAACGTGCCCTGTTGTTGCCCCGTTACTATGAAAAAAATGCCCATTCCATTGCTGGTTTAAGCTCTCAGTTTCAGATCAAAAAATTTCAGTTAGGTCATGATCCTGAGTTAATCGATGAAACAACCAATCCACCTGGCTTGAGAACCTTTGATACCGCATTAAACCAGTTAGCTAATGTGTTTTATGAAGCCCCTTTTAAGCCTGGTGACATTGTGTTTGCCAATGGTCGACTGCTGTTTAAATGCGTGATGCCAGAAGGAGCGATTGCCGCACCCGCTAAGTATTCATTAACCGGTTTAATAGATCAGGAAGACGACTTAATCGCTGTGTCATTGGATTTGCCTGATTGGGTTACACCAACCGAAGGGGTACGCATTCACCCGTATATTAATTTCCCAATAGGTTAATTATTTAAAAGGCGTTCTATGGTTGACCGTAATAAACAACACCTACAGTTTGATTTTGATAATTTCAATGCCACTGGCTTAAAGCCGCTTGTTAAAGCGTTAAAAAAGCGAGATGTGACAGTAAGCGATATAGAAGGCAGTAAGCGTGCTGTCCGTAAATCCGGTGTCCTGACTAAAAAAGCCACCTTGTTTTTAGCCGACGGTCAAAAACTGATTATTGAGGCTACCGCCCAGGGGGCTATTTTTCAGGTGAAATTAAATAACCAGGTATTGGCCATTAAAAATGTTGATAACCTGAATAAAGCCGTAAAAGAAATTGCGGGCTTTGTTCATAAAAACTCAAAAAGTTTTCAAGCAAAGCTTAGAAAAATTGCTGAGCGTAAACAGGGTCAGTCCAATAGTGGATCCCGCCAGGCCAAACTGAGTACCCAACAGCAGCTAGCCGAAAAACAACAATTAATTGATGACTACCGGCTAACGGTCGAGCAACTTACAGCAGAATTAAATGAATTATTGCAAGCCATTACTAAATTGGAAAACAGCAATGCGGCATTAACGACGGAAATTACCGAGCTACAAAGCCAGATCAATTCTCAACAAGAAACCCTGGATCAATTAATTCAACCACCGATTGCAGCCTAAACCATGAATAAGCTACAGGTTCACCTGGATTATGACCCACTCGCAAAGGGTTTTGATAGCATTACCTTGGAAGAGTGGTTTGACCAGCTTTCAACTGCAGACAGCCTCGACTTACTAACAGAGCCGCTACCCTTACAGGTGCTGGATGATGCGTTTTATCCAGAGGATGAGCCTGCTTTAATTCTGGATATGGTATCCGCCAAATACCAGCGACTCCCGAGAACCCTGGCCGCTTTGCGTCGTGTCATTCAAAAAAAGCTGGCGACACTAGACGGCAACCTGGTGATTGGTGATGCCACAATCAGCAAACCCCGTAAAAATAAATTATTTGCCACGGTCACCGCCCAATTTATTTGCAGTGACGGCCAAACGTTATCAGCGCAATTTCATGCCCCCGATAAAGACCCGCTGATTGTTAATCAAAACGACACCCTGATCGCTTATCGCTGGTTATTAAATAAGCGGGACATTACCCACATAGTGTCAGCTAAACAGAACGGAAATACATTAACTGATATTAGCCTGGATGAACTCGCCTTTAAACTGGCACAGTTAATCAGTGGTAATTCCGCAAAATTCATTGAGCGCCAACAACAGCTAAAACAAGCCCAAGCCGAACTACAGGCCGCAGATGACGAGCTAACCGCCCTGGAAAATCAGGCCACGGAATTAACGACACAAATTGCAGAACAACAGCAAAAACACCAGGACTTGGAAGAGGAGAACCAAACGTTGACGGCCCAACGAGACGAGTTAAAAAAACTACTGGAAGAAATGCTTTCGGAAATTGAAGCCGCCAAAGCAGAAGCCGATGAGAAACGTCAGCAAGAACAGCAACAACCCCAAACTACCACAAGTGAGATCACTGCCGCCAATGATGGAGACAATACCTCAGCAGATGAAAACGACGAAGAGCAGCGCCTAGTTAAAATCCTTGAGGATATTTTGGAGGGTAAATACGACCATTTAGGCTCATTTGGGATTTTCGATACGTTAGAACCACCTGCAGATCGATTAATCGAAATGGGGTTGGGTGAAAAATACGACGAGTTAATTGGCAACGTCGCGGAATATTACGCACGCAAAGATGCTGAAGAACACCCGTTGTAATAGGAGTA
Organism: Spartinivicinus marinus; assembly: GCF_026309355.1. Lineage (NCBI taxonomy): Bacteria > Pseudomonadati > Pseudomonadota > Gammaproteobacteria > Oceanospirillales > Zooshikellaceae > Spartinivicinus > Spartinivicinus marinus. Next base: position 60,395 of record NZ_JAPJZK010000004.1, on the reverse strand, counting down.
ATTAATGCATGGCCCAAGGTATTGAAAAATTACGTTTTGCCAAACAACTGAAAAAACTGCAAGAACAAGCGTTTAGTGAAAACACCAAAGGGATTGAAAAGCTCAAGCTGGTAAAAGAAATTAAAGTGGTGCGAGAAGCATTAGCGGTGAATAGCAAATCCACCATTAGTCGTTTTCAGCAGTTATTGGCAGGTGAATTTAATAAACTAGACCCCAAAGCCTTTATCAAAATGGTTAAATCCATCGTGGTGGATGAAGAAGCCAACGTTGATGAAATTAAACAACCGGTCGTCGACTATTTAATTAATCACCTCAACCTAAAAGCGGCTTAACTATGAATGCTGTTTTTAAGCCGATTACACAAGCGGTTAGCTGGTCAGGCATTGAGGAGGCATTTTTTCTGTTGCTGGAGACACCACCGACAGAAAGTGCTTTTCAGGTAATGGGAGCGATTGATACCCTCAAACAAACACCGCTAGGCGAGTTTAATTCGCAAGTTCAAGCTGCCTGGTTACAACTGAATCACTGGCAGCGTAGACTACAAATTCACCCTGATGCCTCATTGGCTGAGCTGATCCACCGGAATACTCCTTTTTGGGACTTGAAAGGCCTACTGAATCAATGGGGTCCGCCAGATAATATTGGCCAAGCCCAACTGGAAAAAAACAGAGCCCAGGGTCAACAGCTTCGCGAGCAGCTGATTGAATCAGAAAATGCTCAGTTAGCCAGTGAAATACAACAATTACAACAGTCACTGGATGACATTAAAGCGCCTTATCAAAAGTCCCATAAGGAAATCAGCCGCATATTATCGGATATACGAGAACAGCATGGCTTAACTGAAATGAGACTGAATTTAGAAGTTGAAATCAGTTTATTCAACAACAAGGCCAAGCATCGAAATAGAGATTATGAAGCGCTGGTAAAAGAAGAGCAGGCCATTCGTGCTAAAGCGGATCACTATCAACAATTAGTCAATCAATATATAAAGCCGGTTCAAGACGAGTGGAATCAAACAGCGCTCTACAAACCCGATGAAGCCACCAAACAACAAGTCGTTGAAACACAACAGGCAATTAACCAAAAAGCTGAACAGCTCATGTCGGGTGTTTATGATCAACTAATTAATCAATCGACTATCTCTGCGCAGGTAGCTCAGCAATGGGCAAAAGAGCAGTCTATTTCAACAACTGTTATAAACCGACTCAAAAAAGTGGGTTACAGTAAAACCCAGCTATTAAAAGACATGGCTGAATTTTATCGGCTCACCCATGGTCGATTATCTCAGGTATCCGTTGTCAGTGATGGAAGAAAACGAGCAGCAGCTTCTGTTACAGAGGGGATCGTCTATGTTGATGGGGATTTTGATAAAACGACCTTGTTTCATGAAATGGCCCATCTATTAGAAAACGATCCAGTCACCAAAGCCACAGCACAACAGTTTGTGGAATCACGAAAAGAAGGGCCACTTCAACCATTACAAGAATTGGCAGGTAACACCAACTACCGATCAGATGAAAAGGCCTACCCAGATTCGTTTATTAACCCTTATGTAGGTAAATATTATGCTGATGGCAGTACAGAAGTCATGTCGATGGGGTTAGAGCACTTTGCTTCTTCAGTTAAATTATACGAGCTATTCAATAACGACCCGGATATGTTTGATTGTTTATTGGGTTTTTTAAACAATACATCGACTGCAGAGCAAGACCTTTTTAAACAAATCCGCCAGCAAAAGAGTGCTGACCATGATTTTTATCAACAACTGTTTAAACGAGTCAAACCAATTAAAATCACTAAGGAATTTATTACCGCAGGGCCTTTGATGGGGTATCAGTTTTTAAACTCAAGTACCAGAGACCGCCATACAGGACGCAAAAAAACTGGTCGATTGGTGGTGGCGCCAGATGGCTCAAATGATTTTATGGCATCAGAGTTAGATGCTAAAGCCTGGGCTTATTTACACCAGATGAATCAGCAAGGCATTCAATCTCATCCAATAGAAAACTTAAAAAAACTGATTACCCATCGCCAGGCACCTGATTGGTTTCAGCCTGGAATGGTCATTCCTGAACTAAAAAGTTAACGGCTTTATACTACATAAGGCATAGCCAATTTATGTATCGATTTAAAATTCAACATTATTTAGGCGATCCTATTACCATTACATTGGATGCCGAATGGGAACAAAAAGCGACAGCAACCATAGAAGGCCCCGACTTTGATAGTTTCTTAGTCACTGACTATATGCGGCACCATGGTTATACGCCTTTTGGCAAAACCGCTGAATTTCCACGCCTGGCACCCATGGATATTCATTGCACCTATTCAACCTCACCGGAATTTGAGTTTGAATTACTGGAAGGGGATTTACTGCCCTATCCACCTTCACCCGGTTTATCAAAAGACAGCTTGCCGCCAGCGGAATACTATGACCATTTATTCCCCGCCTATAAACAGAAAATACAATTTAAGTCATTTGAGGTGTATATCACTCAGCAACCTGGCGATATCTTGCAAGGATATACTGACAGTGGTGAGCCCTGGCAACGTAAAGTCACACATTCTCTAGGTTATATGCGTGATACCAGTCAGTCCGTTTCACTCGATATTATTGTGGGGCATCAAATGGAATCTGAGCGAGTCTTTATGGCAAAACCGCCTGGTGAATACCCAGTGTATTTGTTAGGGTTTAGTGACAAAGCAGAAGCAACCCGCATCTTTCATCATCATTACCCGAGTGATGACCAAACGCCCCTGTATAAATTAAGTGAAGACAGTTTCGCCACAATGTTGGATTTTATTGGTAGTGATAACGATGAAGTAATTGACTAACTAATATTAAAGGGCAGCTATTTAGCCTGCCTTACGCTTTTATTTTTATTCACTTTTAAAAAACAACAATTATTTTTCCCAATATTTTTATATCAGCGGTCGATTTTCACATTTCAATTTACAATGGTTCCAATTGTTGAATAGGAGATTTTTTCAATCTCCTAAGCTGTTATTGGAGCCAGTATTTGAGCCTTTCTTCTCACCAGTCTGCACGCATGAAAAACGATGAGTGGCTTACACCACCTAGTATTTTGACGACTCTTGGCTCATTTGATTTAGACCCATGCTCTCCTATCAATCGCCCCTGGCCTACAGCGACAACTCACTATACCAAACAAGATAATGGCTTAACAAAGCCCTGGTTTGGCCGGGTTTGGTTAAATCCCCCTTTTGGCCAAGAAGCCAAAAAATGGTTTAAAAAAATGGCTGAGCATAATAACGGTATTGCACTCATTCCTGCTCGAACTGAAACACATCTCTTTTTTGAGTTTATCTGGGATAAAGCCAGTGCCATTTTATTTTTAAAAGGTCGACCGCGTTTCTATACCGTTGATGGAAAAGCCGCCCCGTTTAATTCAGGTGCGCCTATCTGTTTAGTGGCCTACGGGCAACAAAATGCAGTCCTGCTCAAGCAATCGTCTCTCGGTTTTTGTGTTTGTTGTAAATAGTCGTTTATTAATCACTTTCATGGTTAATGTAAAGGTTTATGCAAAATACGTCAGATACTTCCTTTCAAGCTATCCACGCCGCCCACTCCCTTTCTGATTTAATTAATGCCTTCTGGGGCTACCTTAAGCCGGCAGATCCAATCGAGCCTGAGCCTACACCGGATGATTCCACGACAGAAGCAACTGATACCCTGTTTGGCTTACAAAAAGGTGGCAAGGTTTATCGTGAAAAAATCAATGCCCAAACCCGTGAGATTCTAGAACGAGTGAAAGGCGATCCTGAAGCCTTAACCGCGACAGATCGAGCTATCTTACGACAGTACAGTGGCCGCGGTGGTTTAAAAAATGAAGCCAGTTTATTTGAGTACTATACCCCTACCCCAGTCGCTGAAGGCATTTGGGATGCCTTGTCTGTCAATGGCTTTGCTAACGGTAATGTCTTAGAACCCTCAACGGGTGCCGGTGTATTTAGTGCCACTAAACCTGAAGGGGTGATTATTTCCGGGGCCGAAATTGACGAAACCGCCGCCCAAGTGAATCAGCTGTTACACCCCACCGATAGTATTAAAAACCAGTCCTTTGAAGAATTATGCGCCAATACCCCGGATAACAGTTTTGATTCTGTCGTCGGTAATGTGCCATTTGGGGAAGGACGGCAGTTTGCCCTGCATGACCCCGCTTACCGACAAACGAAATCCATTGAACAGTATTTTGTACTCAGGGCAATTGATAAAGCCAAGCCTGGGGCACTGATTGCGTTAATCGTGCCACCCCGGATAGTCGACAATACCCGACTGCATGCTTTCCGCGCCAAAGTCAGTAAAAAAGCCGAGTTTTTAGGGGCGCATAAATTACCCTCAAAAACATTCAGTCAACAAGGGACCGATACGGTTACCGATTTAATTGTGTTAAAAAAACACCCCGCCGACTTAGCGGAAAAAATCGATGCTTTATCTAAAGAGGTATTAGAGGAAGCCAATGTCCTATGGACGCCGTTTATTAAAGGGCAATATTTTAAAGATGAAGGCAAACGTTTTATACATAAACGCCCGGACAGTACTACCAAAGCCGCCCAACAATCATTAAATAACACTGCGATTAAACGGGCTTTAGCCCACAAGTTCACCAGTCGTATTGACTGGGATTTATTGGAAATTACTGAGGCTACCGTTCCCCTTTATCAAGACGGCGATACCCGAGTCATCAATGGTCTGATGCATACCCTCAAAGACAGTGAGTGGATAGCAGATGTCAAAGGCCAACCCAATGTGATTGATAAAGCTACTTATGGGGTTGGCTCCATTGAAGAGTTAACTGCATTATTAGAGAGCCCCACTGGTTTACTACAATTGTCGTTTGAGCAAGTTGAATCGGCTTTTACCACCTGGCCAGCATTATTTAAGCCCCACCAACGGGATGTGATCACCCATGCCCGACAACAGCCGGACGCCTTGAGAGAACAGGTATTACGGGGCGGTTTGCTAGGGTGTCAGGTGATTCGGCTAAAAAGCCAGTTGCAACAAGGCGAAGCGGCAGATGATTTAGGGGGTTTACAAGCCTTAATTAAAGCCGAGTTTGAACGGTATGGACCACCGTCTCGCAGTAAAAAACTGATTATTAAAGACAGCACTGCTAAAGCCTGGGGTGCATTTTCCAACGCTACTGACAAAGACGGCGAATTATCACCCTTATTACAGGGCCAGGTCACCGAACAGGCCCAAGGTTATGACCCCACTCATGCCTTATCCATCGTTGAATATTTATTGAATGTTGAGAAACAACCTTATGTGGAATTAGCCGACATTCAGCGCTTATATAACGGCTCCCCACCCATCGAAAACTTAGGGGATATTACCCGGTTTGATGCACTGGCCATTACTCCTGATGGCCATATTTTACCAACCAATGATTATTACAGTGGCGATGTTGTAGACAAAAGCCAACAGTTGTTATCGGTAATGGCTGATGAAAAAGACCAGCGGCTTATTGATAAATGGCAGGCACAAATTGATGAGATGCAACGCCGCCGGAGTCACACCGCTTTAAAAGATGTGCAATTCAGTTTGCGCCATAAAACCCTGGACCGACACTATTTGCTGGATTTTTTAAAGGAACAACAAGGGTTTCAATTTTCATATAAAGTCGAAAAGTCAGTAGCCACTCGACTCCCCAACGGTTCAATAGAAGTCAGTCAAACCCGTGTGGTCGATACTAAAGATCCCAGCGGGCAATTTTCAGCGATTGCTCGTTGGGGTGAAAAACCCAAAGGGTTTGAGCTGCAATTACTCAATTATTTAAACGGCAAACCTACCCGCGTTAAAGAAGAAGACCAGGCGTATTTTCGGGAGCGAATGAAACGCTTGGAGTCGCAGTTTAATTTATACCTGCAAACCCATGTGAATGCCGAACAGATAGAGCAGGATTATAACGACCAAGTTAACCGCTATATTACCCCTGAACTGTCTGGCGAGAATTTAAATCTATCGGACACCTCCGGTGCAGTAAACCTCCATGATTACCAGAATAAAGCCATTCGCCAATTAAGCGAACAAGGCGCAGGTTTTTTATGTTTTGGTACAGGGTTAGGTAAAACATTTTCTGGTTTAGGCCTTGCGCAATATAATCTGGACATGGGGCGTGCTAAACGTACCTTGATTGTGACACCCGATAGTGTGCTGGAAAACTGGGGCCGTAATGCCCAACAATTCTTTACTAAAGGCAAACCCTTTTTATTGGTGGGCTATCACACCAAAAAAGACAACGATGATTTAGTCGTCACAGAAGTCGTTGTTGATGATCAAGGTAACCCTAAGCTAGATAATAACGGTAAGCCTATTAAGCGAGAGGTGATGGTTAAAGATGATCCCCAAGCTATTTTTAAAAAATGCTGGGAAATTCCTCACGGTAAATACAGCCTGATTATTATGTCCCACCAGGTGTATGAGCGCCTGCCATTAAAACCAGAAACCAAATTACGCTACCAAGAAAAATGGTTTAACAATAATTTAATCAGCAATACCGAGCTGAACAAAGCAACCGAGAGTTATAAAAAGGAAAAAGAAAAAGCCCGTATACAAGGGGAATATGGCGATGAAGGTACCACTAAAAAAGACCAGCTCCCCTACTTTGAAGATTTAGGGGTTGATAGTGTCATTGTCGACGAAGCCCACCGTTTTAAAAATTCCCATAAATTAGGCAGCAAAGGTAATAACCTGGCGTATTTATCCAAAGTCAGTCCCTCACAACGGGCGAAAGATATGTCACTCAAAATGGATTTTTTACGGGATAACAACAACGGTCGTGGACCCTATATGCTGACTGCCACACCACTGACCAGTAGCCCGGTGGAAGCGTTTAATATGTTATCCCTGACGATGCCAATGGAGAAATTTCATCAGCTGGGTATTTATACGCCTGATGATTTTATCGATGTATTTGGCGAAATCGATACGGTCAGTAAACTTAAAATCACCGGCGATAGTGTGGCAAAAGAAGGCCTGGTCGGTTTTAGAAACTTAAGTGGTCTACGCAGTTTATTTAAAGAGCAGGCCATAATTAAAAATGCGGACGATGTGGGCTTGGAAATCCCCCAAGCGGAAGAAGTGACAACCGATTGTCAGCTATCTGATGAGCAAGCAGCAATTTATGAAGAGTTGCGCAAAGAAGCCGAAAAAGGCAGTGACCGTCCTATCTTTTCAGTGATGCGAGAAATGGAGCGGGTTGCAACTGATATGGACTTATACTCAGGCACCTTGACCAGCTATATTCCGAAAAAACATCACAAAGCCTTATTGGCAGTTCTTGCTGGGATGCCTGAGACTAAAACCATTAATGTGATTATCGAAGGTGAAAAAGATAAACAAGACATCCTATTGGATGATGAGTTAGACGAAGCATCCGATCCCATGCAACTCGTTATTCACCAGGCCTTTGAAAAAGAATTCGAACAAGGGTTAAAAAAACACGGTATTCCCATCACCGATGTGACCCACCCCTTAACACCTAAATACAGCCAATTAATGGAGAATTTACGTGCCGAATATGACGGTGGTGGAAAGCAGCTAATATTTTCGTCTGAAAAATCCCAGCACCGTAAATTAACCCGATTAATTCAACACCATTTACCCATGGATATGAAAAAAATCGGGATTATTAATGCGGATGAAGCTGCCGGTGCCAAAACCCAAAAACTGGCCCATGCTTATAATGCCGGGAGTATTCAAATTATTATTGCCAATGAGCGAGCAGAAGAAGGTGTCGATTTACAGCACGGCACCTCGGCTATTCATAACCTGACGTTCCCCTGGACACCCGACAAACTCACCCAACGTAAAGGCCGCGGGGTTCGCCAGGGGAATACCCAAAGCCGAGTTAAGATTTATAACTATGTGGCACAAAGCACCCTGGATGAATATCGCCTGCATTTAATTGGCCGTAAAGAAGGCTGGATTAATAAAATCCTGACGGATAACACGATTCATCAAGCCAAAAACGGTGACATGTTGGACCCTGAAGAATTAGCCATGTTATTGGCCTCTGATCCTGAAGCCTATCAACAAAAAGTGGCTGAAGCGAAAGCCAAGCGTGCCAAACAAGAAACCGCTAAAGTCCGTGCCGATATTGTTCGGGAATTAAAAAGCCTATTAAATGCCGAAGCCGCGTTAATTGAACATCAAACTGAAAATACTGCGCTGGCGAAAGAAAAGCTGCAAAGTCGAGTGGATAAAAACAGTAGTTCTATTGCGGCTATCAAAATCCAACTCGTCCACAGTAATGACCCTGCATTGCAAAAAGAGCTGGCTCGCTATCAGTCCCAACATGACAAACTCAGCCACCAATTAACCAACTTTGATGAAGACCATGCCGCCAAGGGTGAGCAACTAGAGCACAAGATTAAACGGCATCGGGTGTACCTGCAGGACAAATCCGAAGAAGGCAAATTATTTTTTGATCCGAGCGTGATCACTAACACGGATCAAGTATTTATTCTAGATAGTCATTCAGTCATTACGAAGGGGGTTGTACTCGAAGTCTCTGACCGGATTTGGGGTGATAATAATGTGTATAAAGTGGTTAATATTGAAGCAAAGCATGGCTACCTCAACACTATTAATGTTAAAGGTCAAACCAAACAGTTCTGGTTACAAGAACTGGCCCAGGGTGATATCAAACTGTCGTCTTTATCATCGGCTGATTTTGATAAACAACAGTTACTGTCAAAGCGATTAACCTATGAAAGCTTGGAGACTATTGAGCCATCCACTTATCATCAGCTGGTAGACCAAATTAACTTAGAAGATGATGGCTTTTTAATTCAGACCAGCAGTGGTGCATTACAACTGATTAATGGCAGGCAAGCCACCGCCAAGCAAAAAGGTCAGGTGCTTTGGCCTGAGTCAACAAATCAAACTCAATGTAAACGGGTGATGGAATTTTATGCCACTTTTATACGGGAAGAGCCTGATGAAAGTGAGCGTTTTGAGGACCTGGAAAGTGTCATGAGGACCTGGTTTGGCCGGTCCTATGAAAGGAAAGTGACTTATTATCTAGACTCTGCTACCCAGGCCGATGTTAATGCCCAACTGGCTAAGACTTGGCAAATCTTATTTCAAGAGCAAGGATTAGCCACCAGTGACCACCAAAAAAACCTAGATTTGTTTTATGGGAAGCTGGATGAACTGAGTAGCAGCCTATTTGGTACTGTTAAAGGACTTGGTGCCAATTTTAATGAAATACAACATTGGGTAGATAACTTTATTGCCTCCCAAGAAAATCAGTTGATCATGGCAGCCGATCAACAGGCTACCCGAGAAGCAGAAGCAGCAGTAAGAAATCACGACGATTTTCGTGAAATTCCAAAGCACCTGGCAGATCAATTAGCGGAGGTTGGCATCACCGCGCGCTTTAATACCACTGATATGACCACCGCCACCAAAAAAGTAAAACGTCGGACCTGGGGTGGTGAATTTATCCCCGCTTTTGAGGCACTGTTTTTACATGATCGGTATGCAAAGAACGGCAAGCTCTATGCAAACAAAGACAGTTTGAAATCGCGTTATGGAGCCTCATTTACGATGGACAGTCCAGGATTTGAAGGGTCATGGTGGTGGCTACGTTCACCGGCAAACGAAGATTTACAACAGATAACTGAATTATTGGTGTAGCAATGGCAATTAACGTATTTACTGAAACTGAATTACAACCCCTGCTCGATGAGGCTACAGCAAACCAGACTAAGGAACAGTTTATTAGCCGCACCGTTGAAAACCTGATCAATACGTTACGGCGTAACGCTTTGCACTACCGAGCCTATGGTCCCTACTGGTGGTGGCTAAAAAAATTACTAATGGAGCAAGGCGATACACGTACATTATTTCCAGTCGGTAATCTCGATGAGGAAATACTGAATCAATTGACATTCAATGACCCGGCTTACGGGATCGTTGCTGCTTGGCAATATGCTGAGTGGCAGTTTGAAATGGGGGCACAGGCGAATACTCAACATGTGCTGGATACTGAAGAGGGTGACTTCTTAACCTATGAACTCTTTGACGAAGAACTAGAAGTGAGAGCTGTATTACGCCAAGCACACTGAAGCATGGCACCTAACCTGGCAGCAGGCTATAGCTATCACCCACTTTCCGTGGAACATAAAAAATGCTCCACGTGTAACTTGTGTAGCAGTGCTACACAACACATATACCCCACCCACATACAATATTTTTTTATCTGCCGTACTTTGTGTCAAACCGTTATATACTCGCTGAAAAGGCGAGTTTATGGCAGTAAAGACCGAAAAACCCAAGCAGAAAAGCCGTTGGAAGCGTTTGTTTTCCGGCTTTAATGAAAATGAGCCAGCTATTCATGATAGCCAGGTTAATGGTATTGCGTCTGATATCTCCAGTGTTGAACGACTACTGAATCAACCGCTACAAACCGATGATGCCAGCCACTACGAACCACTAAAAACCCCCTTCCCCACTGACCGTACCCAGCAATACAACATCTATGATGATATGGCGGTGGATCCGTCTATTGATGCAGCCTTAAAAATGCACATTCAACATGCCCTTTCTGCCACCACTGACACTAATGAGATCATTTTTATTGAGTCAAAGGACGGTCAACCAAACCAAGTGATTTCAGATTTGAATGACACGTTTCGGGATTTGTTTAATGCGCAATTGCATAATTGGGCTTATGAAGCCGCTAAGTATGGGGTCTGTTATGTGCGGCATGACCGTTATACCCATCCTGTTTCAATTAAGGAGTTTGAACGAGCTGGTTTATTAGTGGGTTATCGATCAAAACACCAACCCGCCGAACAAAGACAACAACTGATCGAACCCTGGAAAATCGTTGGCTTTAAAATCCCGCAATGGTCAAACCTCTGTTGTCACCAACAACACCAAGTCTCAAGAGAGCAAGCCCATTTTAACCTGGCATCCGATGACTATGAAAATGACCCGGTTGTTGAAACCACCCATTATGGAGAATCACTGTTAAGAGCGGCTTTTGATCCCTGGCAAAAACTCGAACAAGCCTCAATGGCGTTAAGTGTGGCTCGCTGGAATGCCGGTAAAAAAGATCGGTTTATTGGAGTCAATGTGGGGCAAGAGTCACCTCAAAAAGCTGCGGGGTATTTCAATACCATTGCCAAGATTTTAAAACAGAAAGCTGACCACTCATCCAATCAAGCGATGTCCCGCGGTTTTTTTAACACCATCAATAACCTGGTGTTTCCGGTGTGGTCGAGTGGATCCGGTAAGGTTGATATTCAGACCGAAGTGAATGATGTGAATATCGCTTCCATCGAAGACGTGAATTTTATCATCAACCGCTTGGCATCTGCACTCAGTGTCGATAAATCGTTATTGGGGTTTACAGATGATCTGTCAGGTGGTCTGGGGGATGGTGGTTTTTTTAGGATGGCCATTGCCGCAGCGATTAAAGCCAACCTGGTTCGAAATGCAGTACGTAATGGTATCGAACGATTATTCGAGATTCATGTAGCGTATAAATACAACAAGGTATATACGCCCGACGACAAACCCTGGGTGATTAAATTCAACAGTATTAATACCGCACTGGAACAAGAGCAAGCTCAAGCCCAAGAAGTACGAGCCAACTTTGCAACATCTGTCGTTTCATTGATTCAGCTAATTGATCCTGAGTTCCAACTACTGGATAAGAAAGACGCTCTGAACTGGGTCATGACAGAGTTAATGCAATTTCAGGCAGACGACATTAGCCCTCTGTTTACTTCCAAAAAACCCTCCTCTACTCAAGACCAGCCAAGCAAACCAAACGAGCCCAAGCATGAGCAAAAACAAACTCAATAAAGTCACTTGTACATTTAATATCTTTGAAAACGGTAGAAGCTACTCAGGCAAAGAACGTGGTTATGTGCTCGATAACTTTAAGAAAATCATTGACTCACCTGAAACCCAAGAGCGATTGAAACTTAGGGAGATGGTGGGTTATGTGGGTCATGGTATTCGCGAACTGACGAATAAATTGTTCCCTGGTGAAACTGATGTTGCCAAACTGGATAGTGGCAAAGAAATTGTCATCAAAGCGATTCCAGCTTGTGTATGTACCGAACTTAACATTGATGATGAAGGCAACGTTACACACTCACAAGAAATTTTAGACAACGAAGAAGGTAAAACCCTACTTGGGTTACACAACTCGAAAGTGGGTGGTTTTTCAATTGCGGCACGAGGAAGTGAAACAGGTGCGAATACATTCTTAAATCAGATCAGCGGTTTTGATTATGTAATCAATCCAAACTTTGCTAACAACCGTGGCTATGTCCTCGACTCCACAGCAGAAGAGAAACCTAACTTTGCAGCCATCCTTGATGCCATCAAGCAAACAGGTGTAAATGAAGAGGATGCAGAAAACAGACTTCAACAGTGGTTTGATTCAGTTGAACTGTCATACAACCAGAACCAAATGTACTTTCATGAGCTGGTGAAGCTACAAGCGTTGTATGATCACTTAAACCAAGAACACACAACACTGGTTAATGATAATGATACGCTGAAGCAAACCATCGAAAAAGAAGCACAACAGAGGCAGTCCTTGTTTGCCGAATTTGCTAAAAACTCACCTGTCGTAATAACCGATGCCGTAGCAAATGCCCTGGTTAACCCATCAACTGTAGAAGACCTGGAACCACTCAAAGCCTTGCTAGATAACGCTACGAAGATAGATGGTAAACAACTACCGTTGAAAAGGAGTAAACGCTCTCAAGAGCCCCCCTCCCCTACTCCAAGCTTTTTAGTCAGTGACCCAATGGAGTATGGAGCGATTGAAACTGCGCCAGAGGTTTCTATGTATTAAGGGGAAAAATTTTCCCCTTAATACATAGATAAAATTATTTTTTTTACTTAAAAATCAACAACTTAAACAAAAACAGAATAATATTTATACAAAAAGTCCCAATTGGGACTTCTTTACTGAGCCTCAGCCTTAAACATTCTAACTAAGAATGCTTTAATTTTATCTATTTCTTCTGTGCTTGCATCTAAAATTTCAAACTTACTGTTATTATTGGAAGCAAGACTGTGCTTGAATTTTGGTGTCCCTTTTGCCTTGTATACTACTGGCTTCTTTCTAGTTGGTGTTGATTTACCCCCCTCCAATAGAGAGCGTTTTAGTTCTTTAAGGACTAGCTCAGCAGATAAAAGCTTATAGCCATTACATATTTTATTTACCTTGTCATCAAGCAAATCTTTAGCTTTACTAATGAGGAGTTTTTTAGTCTTTTCATCCTTCTTTAAAGCACTAGTTATCCAATCAGCTGCTGTTACTGACATATCATTTGGGCTGGTAAATAACTGCACAAACACTTCTGGAAGTTCTACTAGTCTTTTATATCGAAATGCAGTACTTCTAGCTATATCTTCAACTTCAGCCAACTGCTCCCAAGTTTTGTATATTCCAGAATTTATATCGTTATAGAAACTCATTGCTGTTTCATAGGCAGATATTGGTCGTTGTTTATTTTCAACTCTAGATAGATGCCTAATATCTTCATCAGGAACATCACCGATAAGAGCTAAGTACTTTCGGCCAGGAATTTGCTTAACACAGTAAAGCCTTCTTGAGCCAGCTATTAGTTCAAATCGTCCGTCTTTAGTTGGACGTAAGTAGCCTGGTTCTGATTGCCCGTTTTTTCTAATATCCGGAAGGATATCCGATACTGCAGCATCATTTAAAAGTGATTGAATACGCTGATTTATAGTGCTTACATCAATTAAACTGGGTTCAATTTCTCTAAGGGTAAACGAAACACTTTTACCTGAAAAAGGCATTCGAAGCTCTATTGAACTGGAAGAGCCATTTGCTTGTTTAAGCTGTTCTTTGAGCTGTTCTATTTCCTTATCTTTAGCTTTCAGTTTCTCACCAACCATATGAGGAGCACTATCCTTACCAGCTAACATTGAAGCTGGATTTACTCCCATAAACTTCTTACCGAAAGAGCTTCTCTTCGGCTTTTCTTCTTCTACTTCAGCAGTTACATCATCAAGATCAAGTAGGTCTTTGCTCATTTATAAAACCCCCTCAGTTTCAAGCGTTTTAGCAATAGAAGACTGTTCTTTTATATTTTCTTTCGACTTTGAAGGCCAAAATGGAAAAATAACATCTGTGAGTATTTCGTTGAAAGGTTTTTCATACATATCTAAGGCTGACTTGATACCTTTCCGGTTGCTTGCTTCTTTTAAATCTTCCTCATAAATGGTTGTCATTTTAGTTCCTTTCTTACCTACTTCATCGGTTTTCTTGACCACATTATGTAGAGTTAAATCACCAAATGTTTGACGTATTATTTTAGCCATCCAATCTGCATAGCCAGCAGTTGCAAATTTTGTTATTAAAACTCTGATATCTGGTACAGGTATTGAGAAGTTACCTTCTTCATAAAATTGAACGGTTTCACCAATAGTGTTGAAAAATTGCATTGTACTTGCAAAGTCAGCCATTTGAGCAGGACAGGGAACAATAGCAACATCACAAGCAGAAAACACATTCATAGTTAATGTGTTCAAACTTGGCGTTCCGTCAACTATAACTACATCATAATCTTTTTTAACCGACTCAATACCATTGCGAATTAACTGGAAGTAGTATTGTTTTTCTTCAATAGTAGATGCAGCTGAAATTAAGTGAGGAAGTTGCATATCTATTGATGAGATAGATAAGCTCCCTGGAATTAAATCAATATTGGGCCAATGAGTGTTTCTAATAGCATAGTGGAGTGAACCAAACTCAAACCCTTTTTCATTTATAGTTACTTCATCTCCTACAACATATGGGGCAATAGTATCTGAATAATCACAGTCAGTATCAGGCCTGCACCCCATGAAAAAACTCAAAGTACCTTGAGGATCTGTATCAACAAATAAAACTCTATAACCTAAAGTTGCTAAATGTTGACCAAATAACAAAGCGAGAGTAGTTTTCCAGGCTCCGCCCTTAAGATTCAAAAAGCCAAGTGTTACTGCACTTTCATCATCAGCTTTATGAGGTAATGTGCCAAAAACCTCTCTCATATGGTTTAGCTCAGCAAGAGTGTAGCCAGCCCTAACATTTCTAACACCTGCTGCATTTTCCTTTAACTTAGGTGGTGGTAGCTTTCCATCTTTCTCAGCTGTATATATAGCAGCAGTAGTAACACCTACTAGATTTGCTGCTTCATGGCCTCTAAATCTTCTGTTAAGAGAACGGCTTGTAATTTGTAAAACTTCTTTATCGTTGTCACTAAGCTGGTTATTAGACTTCTTCGCTAAAGCAGACTGAATATTGTTTAGGAGTCCTTCGCCACGATTAGTTATTTTTTCAACGTTTGTAATATAGTTATGATAATGGGAGTCAATAGCAGTCATCTATAAAGTCCTAGTAAAAAACACGAGTACTTATATAATATATAACATAACGATACAATTTATATAAGTTTTTTGGTTTTATAAACTAGTTTATCTATTAAATTGATTAAGGAGTACTCAAAAGGGGGCTTTACAATACAAGTTATGCCTGCTTTTTAGGCAGGATAAATAAAGCAAGAAATGAAAAAGGGAGGATTTCTCCCTCTTATAATCAGAATATTAAACTTTAACAGTCCATCAGACGACTATACATCAATATTTTCATCACCATCCACAAACTCATCTAACATCACTTTTGCCCAATCATCATCTAACAACTCTTTAGCCAATCCTCTGGAATCAGCATCGCTAGATGTATTATTTTGCGTTGGCTTATAGTGATCATTCAGTTTCTTACAAATTCCAAAGTAGTATGACTTAGGGTTTTTAATATCACGTCCACGCGTTTGAGCTAGAAAGTACGTGAACATAGCTTCCTGGAGCACTTCTACAGCATAGAACTTTAGTGCAGCCTTAACCTCTTTAACTTCAATTCCTTTTATTAGCGTACTCAGGTCAGAAAATAATTGTTCTTCCTGTTCAGTTAATACTTCAGGATCATCTTTGTTAGTAGCTTCTTGTTTTATATTTCGTTGATTATGATAAATAGTAAATTTTATGCTACTAATTTTTCTTGCTTTTCTAAGCATTTTAAATTTAAAGGTTAGGTCCGTTTTTTCAGTAAGCTCTTTTTCAGCTCTCTTTAAAACATATTCTCTTAAATTACTGATTCTCTGGTGCTTACCTTCTTCGATCCCCATCATAGACCTAAATTCATCAATACCAACTTCATAGTATGATTCAGATCTACTGCACTTAATAGGATGATACTTTCTAAGTACCTCATATACTCGAATTGAATACTTTGAGTTTAAATTTCTAATTTGTCTAATTTGGTACTTAGTGAAATTCCTACGAAAGTCACGTATATATGGTTCTATGTCTGGGTGAAACTCGAACGTTACCGACTTATCA
Organism: Spartinivicinus marinus; assembly: GCF_026309355.1. NCBI lineage: Bacteria > Pseudomonadati > Pseudomonadota > Gammaproteobacteria > Oceanospirillales > Zooshikellaceae > Spartinivicinus > Spartinivicinus marinus. The sequence goes on along the minus strand of NZ_JAPJZK010000004.1, from coordinate 43,984 downwards.
GTTTCATCATATGTGCTTCTTAGAAAAAAGTTCGACTTAACCAGCTTTTTTTCATCAAGCTGATTATGTCTAATAAGAATTCTTCCTAACTCATCAGTTATATTGTCCATTTCACGATAGAAGTACTGCTTAGATATACCAAGTAACTCAATCGCCTCACGTGCTGACAACTTAATAGTTGGCAAACTATCTGCTTCGGGATTTACTTTAGCTATTACTGCAGCAGCCACTTTTTGAGCAACTGCAGAAAGAGAGTAGTTACCTTCAATGAGCTCATTTCTCTTTACTACCAAGTTGTTTTGCGCCAAGTCATGAATCTCCTATAAACGTGCCAATTAGCATATTCAGCTCTTAAAAGATAAGAAAAGCTGGTCAACTAAAACAAGTTGTTTCAATGTATTGCAAATAGCAGTCAACTTAAACAAGTAATTATGAGCAAAAGATGAAACTATAAATCAACTAAAGCAAGTGATTTAAGCTCCAACAAGCTAAAAGTCAACAAAAGCAAGCTATTTAATAAAACCGTATATGAGTAAGTCAATAAAAGCAAGTTATATAGTCAACTATAACAAGCTATTAAGTCAACTATAACAAGCTATTAAGTAAACTATAACAAGCTATTAAGTAAACTATAACAAGTTATATAGTAAACTATAACAAGTTATAAAACTCATGAATCCCTTGGTATATAAGGCATGTAGAGGGATATAAAACAAGTAAACAAGAGTTATTAACAAGAAAATTTTTTAAAACACACAAACTTACGTATGATAGTTATTAGAAATAAAATTTTAAGTGTTTGATTAAAAAGCATCCACATATGTGCTGCTGTTTAACATTTCAACTGCATTACTCAACCGACTGCTTTTATCTCGAGCTTTTGGCCAAAGCTTAAATGCACGCTTGATACAGGCTTTCTTTTCCATCTCTCCACGAAAAGGGCCAAACCAGACACTACTATTGAACCCATTTTGTTGAGCACAAGCATTCAATTCAACCTGTGTCATAAATGTAGTCATGTAGTCGTTGGTAGCTAGCTTGGCTACACAATAAACACCTATACAGTTGCCTTTCTCTTGATCACTCAAAAAAGGGTTTTTGGTTTGGTGCTTTGGTGGCAGCAAAGGACCTAAATACTCAAACCCACCGTTCTGAATATCACTTTCAAATACTCGCTCAGCCACTACAAACTGTACTACACCCGTTTCTAAAGCCAGGGTATAAAGGCCGTGATAAGTGATGTCCAACTTACACTCTAAAGCTAGAAGTTCTTTGTTATACCGGGTTGTTAGGTAACACAGTTTCTTCTGGTGATTAAGCGTTAATCCTAAGCTGGCCGCTTGCAATAAGCTGTCGTGTATCGACTGTGGGGTACAGTGCTGTAGTTTTGCTGTTTGTGCAATTTGTGTCTTAGCGAACTGAGCTTCTTCATGATAATTGAGGCTATATTTGTGATGCTCGACAATGTGTTTAAAACGTCCTTCAACTTTAACAATGGCTTGTATATAAGAGGGTAATGGTGGGGTAGGGGAGTCATTGCTCATAGTCGTACTTTTGATAACCAAGGAGTTAAATTAAGTATGGTTGTGCCAGCATCGGTATAACCTGGCCACTGATTGTCTTCTAAACAGCTTTTGAGTTTGAGTAATGCTTGAATCACTTGCTCGTCAGCTAATTGCTTGGTTTTCTCGTTAAATGTGATCGGCTCACAAATAGCGACGTCTTGATATTCAACCACTAAAAAGTCAAAGCCACTGGGTAGCAAACCTGTGCACATCTCAAACACATAGCGATAAAATGCGTCTTGGTATTGATATCCGTATTTAGCAGCTTTGCTTTTCCAAAGAACTGGATTGGCTGTATCTGCTGTTTTCAGATCCCATAGGTGAAGGGTAGGGGTTAGCCAGTCTATACGGCATTTAAGGGGTAGCTGAGTGATAGGACAGGTAGCAAATAATGACAGCTCACAGATACCAGCTGATAATGCTTCTCGGGCTTCTGGCCGTTCATAGATAGCATTGATTGCTTGGTGGGCTTGTAACCAAGTAGTTTTAGCAATAGGTGTCTTATGTTGATGCTCTGGCTGTTCACGGTGATCCAGCAACAGCTGATCCCAAACCTCTATATCAGGATCCACTGACAACAACCTGGCAATTTTACCAGCTTTTCGCTCCCCAATTTTAGTTTTAGGCTGTTTTAGCTGGACTAATGCTCGATCAATATCAGTGGTCGTTTTTAGCGCTGTTGGATAGTCTTCAATGGCTAAATCACAGTAGTAGCGCTGATAAACCTTGTCAGGCTCTAAGCACAGTGTATGAATAAACTCTCCCGTTGTTAAATAACTGGCTGGTTTTTGGTTGTTAGTTGTTTTGTCTGATTCGATAAATTGACAATAAAAGTGCTTGGCTGATTGGTTAATTAACACCTTTAGCTGGCTATGTGAATAAGCTGGTGCCTGGTGATAATCAGCCGCTGGCAAATTTCTATAAACACCGGGGATACATTGCCCCAGTTCGTCCAGGTAGTGCCGTATGACACCCGTTTCAGTGTGAGTTACCGCTTCATTGATAGTCAGCCCAAGCGATTCAAATAATGCTAAATCGGTGTGAGAACAGGGCGCTAATTTTTCAGAATCAAACTGAATCATGTTTGATAATTAACAAATTTGTTGAAAACGTGAATTGAAAATTACTAATAAATTACTCAAAAAAACACCAATAAATAACGAAAATTCAATGATAATCGTTGATCAAAAAAATATGGAAATTTTAAATATTAGGTATTTAAATTTGTTTCACGTAGTGATAAATTTTCTCCCATCACTGATTCGACGTTAGCCTAGTGTTGCATGGATTAATGACTCTTTAGAAATAAATAAAAAAGTTGCAGCTATTTTTTTATCAGTGATAAACAAGGGGAAAAACAGGATGGGAATGAAGCATTGGTGTTAATAGGATTAGGAGTTGATACTATGAATCCAGCCTTTATTGAAGCTTCAATCGAAATCTTAAAAGGTGCACGACCTGTAGATTTATCAAAAATCCATAACCTTCATTATGGTGCTTTACGAGATAGTGTTCACCGGTTTTGCCGACAAAGAAATCGCATCTTATACAATGAGTTATTAGTACAGGCAGCACATTACAACCGTTCTCAGCCCAAACTGTCAGTGTTACGAGCACACAAAGATGAATTCTTAGGCACTGAGCGCAGTCAGCGTCCTGCTACAACGGTTGAAAAAGAGATCAACTTGTTGGAAAAACAATACCAGCAACTTAGCCAGCAACATCGGGAAACGCGGGCACTACTCGAACAACGCCGACTTGAACTGCAGTCTATTGAAAATCAGGCACTAGCCTGTTAATAAATAGCAGCAAACACTTAAATAGTGTTATCAACAGAGAAGATGCATGAGTAGCGTTTCAGAGAAACTGTAAACAATAGTCGACCTAGTAAACCAATTATGTCATAATAACTTGTAGCATTGCTACAAGTTATCCATTAAACAATAACTCAGTATGAATGACATTTGGAAAGCCGTTAAACGGTGCAAGCAGTTAAAAGAGCAGGGCTTATCACAAGCAGATATTGCCATGCGAATGAAAGTTTCACGGGCTGAAGTATCACATCTATCGCGGTTTGATCAGTTACATCCAAAGGTTAAAGCTCTATTAGATAAGTATACTCTCCCTGCTGCACATTTACGGGAGCTGGTCACCGTCAAAAATATCTACCAGCAAATGCAACTGGTTAAGCAGGCTTATATACACGACTGGTCAAGTCGTGACCTAGCTGGTGAAATTCAGTTACTGGAAGAAGTTGATACGTTGGCAAAATGGCAGACAATGAAGGATGATCAGCTAGGCCAAAAATTATCAACGCTCACGGGATTTACCTCCGTGGTTAAACGTGGGAGACGAGCTAAAAATAGCACCAATGGTGGCTATGTGGTGCTGGCTTTTAGCAACGATGAGGAATTGGAAGCCATCATCAAAAAATTAAGGAAGAACTAAAAAAGGCCAGTACAACATAATCTGGCAAACGGGACATAGTACCCCTACGACCCAACGAAAATAATGAACGCAAAATACTTTTTAATTACATCAGGCCTAACAATTCATCTTTTAATAACTGCGTATTAATAATGGTGCCCCTGTCAGAGGGTGTTTGAAAAATGGAAGGAAACCATAAACTGTTATCCAGCATAGGAATGACTTCGTTCAACACAATCTCAATAGTAAATTGTATGGGTTTAAAATATTGCCATTGTTTAATTGCACAAATTGTGGCAAAAGCCCCGTTAGGCCAAAGAGGAAACGTTTGATAACCGTTGGATTGTTCGATGGCCCAGCTTCCTCTATATAATGTCCAGATTTGATTGGTTTCAACCGCTTCTTCAAAAAAATAGCAATAACGTTTTAATCGTGGCCAGGTGACAATGGTAGCCAAATCATCAGGCAATGGAGACCGCATTTAATTACCCCATTTAATTTTATTATAAATAATATTTGATAAGTAAAAAAATGGGGGCAAAGAGCCCCCTAAACCAGAGGTTCCAGTATGTCGTTTAACAGACACACTCTACACAAGTTAAATTAAGGATTATGAAATGAACCCAGAATGGATCTGGGCTAATTACAACAGTGGTTAGTCATTGGATAAATTGCCTAATACAATAAGAGTAGCACTACCTAATGGTATGAGATATTAGTTAGGCTGAAACTTAGATTGATTGGAGACAGTACCGCCTGACTGCTTCCTCTGTCGTGTGTCTACTATAAATTGGTATGCAGTTAATAATCAATATATAAAGAATATGAATTTTAGTAATAAAATTTTAAAAATAGTTTGTTAGGTAAAATTAAAAAAACACTCTTAAATTTTCTAATTCTTACGCTTAATAAAAAACCCGTTGACACAAAAAAGCATCAACGGGTTAATCTCTAGTGCTGTCTTAATGGAAAAATAAACTACTTTGCAGCAGTTATTATTCTGTATTAAAAGTCATCAATTAGGCCCATTCGAATCGCACAATCACGAAAGCCGCTGCGACTAACACCAAGCACAGGTTTGATCTTTTGTGTAATTATATTTTGTATTGTCTTTTCACTGATATTTAGCTCTTGAGCTACATCAGATATGTCAATGTTCTGAGCAAGTGAAAGGAAAATAGTTTTTTCCCGATCATCGAGCTTTTCCAGTGGATCATATAAACTGCTGAGTCCAACTTTTTCAAGAACACCTGGCATGAAGTACTTTTCACCTGAATGAACAGTCTGAATGGCATCCAATATCAAGCCACTATCCGCACTTTTGCTCACATACCCTTTAGCACCTAACCGGTAACAGCCTATAATGGTAGGCGTCTTGTTTCGCATCGAAAAGACAACAATTTTAGCTTTTCTGTTAATGTCTAGTATTTTTTGAATAATACCCACATCGCCCTTTGTCCCTTCGAAGCCTAAATCAGTTATAAATATATCAATGTTTTTCCTTTTAGCATTTTTAGTTAACTCGTCCACGTTGCTTGCACTACCAACAATATTGATCGAGAAATCACCAACATAGTTATTAAGCAACTCAGTTAGGCCGGTTCGAACAATTTCATGGTCATCTGCTATAAATACATTAATTGGTTTCATAATGGCAAAATTGCTATGGGATTGAAAAATTCAAGGGTAAAATTACCTCAATACTAGTGCCCTGGTTAAGGTCTGATGTAATCTCAAAGTGTCCTCCTAACGAAACTGATCGCTCCTTCATGCTGGACAAGCCATGTCCACTTTTGATTGATTTGTAGTCAAGTCCTTTGCCGTTATCCTTAATAATCAACTGTAAACAGTCTTCTTGATTACAGCTTATTGCATTGATAGCTATAGTCACAGCAGTAGCTTGCGAGTGTTTAACAATATTAGTCAATGCTTCTTGCACGATTCGGTAGGCTGAATGAGTAACTACATCTGGAAGGTCTGTATCCTCAAAATTAAAGGAAAAATCCACAGTAAATGATTTTAACTCCTCCCACTCACTGATAACAGATTTTATTGCTCCTTTTATCCCAAGTGTGTCAACTACTTCTGGCCTTAGAAGTTCTATGATGTTATCAGTGGCTGTTAATAAATAGTCTACGCTCTCTAAAGCAGTACGGATTAAGGGTAAATCTTTTTCATTATGCTGGTTTCGTTTAAGTATCTCGGCTATTTCCCACCGTAGCTTTATAATAAAGGAACCTAGTGCATCATGAAGCTCATTCGCAATCTTTCGCTTTTCTTGTTCAGCTGTAACAGACTTAGTTTGAAGTAACTTATACTTCATACGAATAGCAACAATTTCTTCTACAGTAGACTCAGCGTATCCAGAAACGACATTTTGTTTGTTATGTTTACACACAGTTGTCAAAGGGTTAATAACATCCCTTCTTAATATTTTTCGTATATGCCTTTTAGAGTGATAACCTACCCAGGCAAGCCCAGCGATTGAAACGATGAATAAAGGCCATATTGGTACGTTTTTTGGAGTTGCATATTCAACATCCAATTGTACATTGGATTCTACATTAAAAAAGCCATATTGATCTGACTCAATAAATTGAGTAGGTGAGCAGCCAGGGCAATAACGAATATTTTTATTTAATCGATTCAACTTGTTGATTAAATTATCAACATTAAAGTAAATAAGTAAGCTAGCTATACATTCACCATATTGAGCGCTTAACCCTGTTGATAGGTAGCATAGTTGAAGGCGTACAAACTGTTTAGTGCTAGTACCAATATTAATCAGGGATTTTCCTTTATCTGATACAAACTGCCAACCAGCGACTTCGTTGTCTTTTGGCATCCTTGCCATGACTCTTAATACACCTGTCTTAAGCTCACTTCTTGTTTTTTTTCCTGACTTGAAAAAGTCAACAACCTCTGTTGAGGTAACAAGGATACCTATCTTAGAAAGGAAGTTGTACTTGTAGTTGTCAATAACTCGAACAAGCTCTGTATTGGCTATTTTTTCATTGCTATCTGTATATCTGTTGAGTACATAGATATAAGAGATGCTGATTACAATAATTGATGTGATGACGGAGATAACAACAGAAATGACAAGATTGTTCTCCACTGTTTTTAGCGTTTTGCTCAAGCTTTGTACCCTAAATCAACCTTGATCTGTAGCCACTTTTTTTCAAAAAACTTATTTTCCTCTACCGTAAACTTTTTTAGCCAGACTAGTTCTCCTATCTTTGTATTAAACTCTTTGTAAAGCCTGTCATATACTGTATTACCGGCATGTGACTCCTTTTTGTAGGGAGAAAAATAGAATGATCTTTCAGCAACATCTGAAATAAATTTTTTACCTGTAAAAGCCTTCGCGACGCATAAAGAAGCACTATCACTAGATAAAAGTGAAACTAGGTCTTTAGAGATATGGGATAATGATGGATGCATCATTGCCTTGATATTTTGGTTTGTTTCGGACATAGAGATGATTGCTTCACCAGACCAGGCATAACCGATGGCAAAGTCCTTACTTTTAAGAATTCGACCTAAGTTGTTGGTAATAATTAGATTGCTCCCCCCCAGAACACTCTTTAGCATTGAAAAAATATCAGCTTTTTCGTGATGTTTCTCATTCATCAATAAAGTTAATATTTCAACATAGTCATCAAGGAGTGCGACAGTTTTACCTTTACCTTTGTTGAAAATATCTGAGATTGAATCATTGCTCGTGAGGCTTACGAGGTCTGCATTCCACAAGAACACAGTACCTGAAAGCACAAAGTAAAGTGTGTTTTTTGCATGTTGCTCTTGTTTAAACTGATCTCGAACGACAGGATGATAGCTATTAGCAATATCGCTCAGATCAATACCTGGCATAGGCATTTTTTTTTCTACAAAATCCCCTACTGTATCTGAGTAAATGAGCAGATCATATTTGCGCTCTTGACTTCTCCTAATAAATTCTGGGTTACTGTAGAACTCATCATAGCTGATATTTACTTTACAGGCAGTTTCCACTTCTCTGACTAAATCATCATGATCTAGGTATCCCCACCATGTTAGTATACGTACTGTTTTATCATACTGAAGTTCACTTGCTAAACAGAAGTTAGTGCTAAGTAAAGAAAGTAAAGCAATAGCTACTTTTTCTTTAAAACGAAGTCTACCCATCCAGGTTCTACCAATTCACTTTTGTCTTTATTGTAGTTTTCAACTACATCGATTATATCTAAGTCAGTACTCCGTAAATATGGAGCCAAGTCGGCTGCATTTTCATATACTCTAATGTCGTGTTCAAGTAAAAGCTGTTCGTTATCGGTTTTGAACACATCAGTCCACTTCGCCTTTTTCTGATTTCTAGCTGTTAGGTCAAAGGAGGGTAGATAGGTAATATTGCTGCCCTTGTACTGGAAGGCGTCTATTGCTGCTTCGTGCCAATAATCTGGATGATAATAGCTAAATACAGCCATTCCACCACTGTTTAACCAAGAATCAAGGTTCTTAAAAAACGCAATAATATCTTTGTCTTTAGTTAGTAGACAAAGAGAGTTGTAGGCTGCTATAACACGATCAAATGTTCTTAATGGTTTAAAATCTAGCACATTACATGTATGAACCCTGTTTGTGGGGAGTTTTATGTATTTTGAATACTCATTAAGTAATTCAACTGATTCTATGTCTACATCGTGTTGGCATAGGAAATTAGTTACACGCCCATAGCCTGCAAATAACTCAAGTGTAGTATGGTCTGTGCAAAACTCTAAATAGAAGTCTAAGTCATCGGTATAGTTTTCAGTAAAAGCTTTGTTTATTTCGTATACATCATCTAGAACGTTATTCATTATTTTACTCACTTCATATACTTGCTCTGGCACCCATAACGAATTTGGTTAGCATTAACGTATTTTGAATGCTACTTGGTCAAAGAATAAAACACTTAACTTATTCTTTTGATCGTGCCTTTTAAGATTCTTAATGTCGAGATTTTATCAGATATAAATAGAAAGAAAACCACACAGAAATAAATGTGATTGCCTACTTACTTTGTGCCGACTTTAAACCATGAGTTTTACTGCATTTGTAAAATGAAAAGTGTTCTATGAATAAAGGTGGTCGGGATTAATATCCCGATATGCGGGATTTAGTATTGCGTTGTTTAGTAAGTTGTGTAATTATACTGATGTATATAAGCGACAAGGTAAATACCACTCCTGAAGACTATTTTATGAGTCTGATTTTAAAGTAGTGCGGATAGTAGTGGATTGATGTGAGAGTAAATTAAAGCATACGCATAGAAGCGCTTTAAATCTCTCGAAAAGCATCGATATCATTTGTATTAGCTATATTTTTCGGCAACAAAGATATAGCTAATGTTTTCTGCTGCTTGATAGAAAGAGAATGCTATGACTTTCTGTCAAATGGGCTTTGTAGGTATAAGTAATTTATAGTTTTGTACATTTAAAATGTATAGATTTATTTAATTTAATATTTACTTGGACAGTAATTAAAGGGATAGTATTAAGTGAAGTTTGTATGTCAGGGAAATAATTCAGAGCGTTGTTCGTCGACTCTACTAAAGTGGATCTTAGACGAATTAAAAGCAGAAGAGCAAAAACAGCCTATCAAACAAGGTAATAGCTTAACGCTAGGTCTTTTGTCATACCATGCAACGTGCAATAAAAGGCATGAAGAATTAATGCATGCTTACTTTGCATTAAAAAGAGAAAAAAATTTGTCGAAAGCAGAAGCGATACTTAATTTATAAATATTTACTTAGTTTCACTATACCTGTGGTGAAGTAAGACATGGAGTATTTAGTAGTAAGTTGTCTTACAATAGTGAAGGATTTCACCTGATATTGTCAGCGGCAGGTGAACTATAATAACCAGGTCTTTAAGCAGTAGACATTGGATCGTTTATTAAAGAATTAATTACTAGGTGTATTATGAAAAGGAATTATATTTTAACTGCAGTTTTCCTGCTATCTACTCAGTTATCATCCACTACCTTAGCAGGGGAGTGTACCAACTATTCATGTCAAAAAGCTGCTATCCAATCAATTAATATTAGTCGCAGCGGTAATATTGATGTTGTTTTATCTGATTCATTATCCGCTTTAAAATGTAGTACTTCGGAGCAACAGGTACAACTTACCAAACAAGATAACCCTAATTTCAGGGAGCAATTTACTGCACTTTTATCTTCTCAAAAAACTAAACAGCCAGTGGATCTGATCTTCAATCAAACAGCAACAACATGTGTGATTGACCAGATTGCCGTCAAAAACTGATTTACGTTTAATTCATTAAAAAATTAGGTAATGACATGAAGCCAATGTTTCGTTTGAAGCCGTTGGCGGCGTTCTGCTGTGCCTGTTTTTTTGCCAGTACTGGCTCACTGCAAGCAGAAGAACCCAATAACGAATTAACAAACCCTTATCAAACCCAAATTGAGCAGGGTTTGGGGTATTTATTATCTCAACAAAAACGTGATGGTAGTTGGGGAGAAGGAGCTGAAGCGATTCATTTGACAACAGCTGCTGTTGATGCGCTCTATCACCACCACATTAGAAGTATTGAGTATCAACGGGCGGTGACTTGGTTGGCCAATCACCCAGGAGAAGATGCAGCCACATTGGCTCGACAAATAGTCGTACTGAAAAAAACGGCTGCAATACCCTATTCCCTTATTAATAAGCTAAAAACATTAAAGCGAACTGTGTCCTTTCAAGTAGGAGATAAATGGCAGGATGCTTATACCTGGTCGGTTAAGCCTCGTTTTCAAACCACGTTAATTGATACAGCACTGAGTGGCTTAGCCATGATGGCTTCTGGTAATTATAATGATATGGCTATTTCCCGTTATTATGCGTATCCATTCCAGGCGCTTCAACACACTGACACCCCAGGTCATTTTACTGATCCTAAGGGTCATGGTTGGGGATATGCCGATATTTTTCATGGTAAAAAAACGCCAGAAAAAGTCTTACCAACGGCTTATGCTGCTCGTTTTATGCACTCGGTGATTGTGCGCTATAAAACAGCTGAAGAACGGGAAAAAGGTTATCTACCCAATTACGGTAATTACGCAAAAGCGGGTGCTTTGTGGCTAGCAAGCCATCAGCAAGCATCCGGGGCAATTACGGATACCCCTAACCTGGCTATTTATGAAACCGCTGAAGTGTTATTAACACTACAGGTATTTAAGGCGTTTCACCCGGAGCCTTTGCTATTTACCGATACCTTGAAAAAAGGGCGGGATTATTTAATACAACAAATGCAGTCAAATGGTAGCTGGAAAAATGATGTATTAATCACTGCACTGGTGGTTAACGCATTGGATACAGACGGTATCATTCTAAAAAATACGGATGACGACTGGTTACCCGATAGTCTTGAAGCGGCAGTGGGCCGTGATGCTAATAAATATGATCCACCCGCTATTTATCAGCCAGAGAGTAATGGCGTGGTTCAAACTCGATTAAAAATGGTGAGTGTGTTAGCTGGCAGTCAATTACCTGCGCTTGACCCATTAGGTGGGAAGGTGGTTCAAGTGGTCACAGAAGTACCCACAACAAATGGAGTGTTGTCACAACCAGGCTTATACATGCGGATCTACATTATTGAGCTGGCAGATGGCTCACGGCAGGTAGTGTCTGTTCCTGTGTATGTGTCTTCGCCAGAGGCAGACAATGATAATGATTATATGCTGGCACGCTTTGAAGCCAACCATCACTTAAATGATTTTAACCCCGCTGATGCATTGGAAGATACGGATACAGATGGCTTAACCCATGTAGAGGAATACTGGTCAGCAACTCAGCCCTTTATCAATGACAGTGATCATGATCAGATGCCAGACGGCTTTGAGGTACGCTACCGGCTTAATCCCAATAACCCGGCAGATGCTAAACAAGACCCCGATCAAGATCAGCTGAATAACCTGCAGGAATATCAATGGCAGTCAAATCCCAGGTTAGCCGATACGGATAATGACGGTATTCAGGATGGAGAAGAAGTAAAACAAAAACGCCATCCAGCCGTACATGAACCTGCTTTACAGATTGTGTTGGATTACCTGTTGTAGCAAGCCAAACACAAATAAAAAAATTAAAATTTAACACATGAGATATTGCAATGAAGCGCAGTAGCCGCACATTACTTCATAGCATGGCTTTCTCATTAAGCCTGCTTACGCTTAATTTATCAGCCATTGAAAATACAGTCCCCATTCCCAGTGAAGCGTATTTACCGGTATTAAACAGCTTTACTCGGGAAGATAATTTAGCTGAATTACAAGCCGCCATTGACCAACAGTTGGAAGTAACCACCAAAACGTTAGTGGAAACCAAAAATAACCTGGAAAATCACGGTGGTTTAACAGGCCGTATTCGTCGTTTATTTGATAGCTCACCCACTTCATCATTGGATAGTGAATTAACGCAGTGGCAATCATTACAGACTACTTGGCAGCAGCAATTTCAGCCAACATTATCAGGAGCCCGGGGCAGTCATGCAGTGGCTGCAGACAATGAAGAACAAGTGACTTTTAATCAACAGGTGTCTGAGCGTTATCAACAATTAATAAAACAATTACAACAGATTCAATCGGCTGATAACCGAGAAGATCAACTTATTGCAATTAATGAAACTCATGCGTTAATTGCCAAGTGGCAGCAAGTACGCCAACAGCCGTTTGTTTATGATGTTACTGCAAATGGCTTTACCCATTCACCAGCCTATAGGGCAGAGGCAACGGCACCTGAACCGGTATCTGCTCGTGAAGAATTATTGGCTCAGTGTTATGCCGGTAATGACTCCCAACAGGCTCAGGATTTGGCTGCGACTAATGAGGTAGTGATAGATGAGCGTATCAAAGCCCTCGCAAAACAACTAAATCACTCACCTAAACAAATACTGGAATATGTCACTAACCAGGTTGAGTTTGAGCCACGCCCCGGCATCACCAAAGATGCACCAACCACCTTATTAGCAGAGAAGGGTAATGCGATGGAGCATGCCACTTTGCTAATTGCTTTATTGCGTGCATCCGGTTATCCCGCTCGCTATGTCAAAGGGGAAATCTTTTTAGAAGCCGCCAAAACCCATACTGGTTGGTTGAAAATGGCGACCTTGCAGGGTGCTAAACAGCTATTGAATACCATGACCTTGTACACAGATGAAGGCGAAACATTTTATCTAACTCGCAGTATAGCCATGAGCCATGTGTGGGTTGAAACCTGCCTTCCTTATGGTAAAGACCGTGGCCAATCAGAAACAGCCGACAGTTACCGCTGGTTAGCGCTGGACAGTAGCTTTAAATACCGCAAGCATATTCCAGCGACTAAAAAACATGAGGTGAAGTTTGATTTTGAGCAATATGTCTCTAAACGCACTATAAAAACCCCGCTGGAATATTATCAAGAGGCGGTATTAACCCAGGTACGGGCAGAAGATCCTAATATTACGCTGGACCAGGTGATGGACCGTTGGGAATTAATGCCTTTAAAACTGGAAGCGTTGCCAACCACCTTACCTTATAAAGTGAAACGTTTTACTCAATGGCAAGGCACCAATCAGTCAGCCATTGCAGCAATACCTGATGCTTATCGATTAAAGCTAAAAGTGTCGTTAAACGATACCCACCTTGCAACGGTTAATTTAATTGATATGGCTCGTAGCCGGCTTACCTTGAACTTTGCAGGTGTAGATGCAGCAACACAACAACGGTTGGATAACTGGCGGGCAGGTAAAAGTGAGGCATTAGCTTGTCCTACCCAGTTAACTGTCAAACCGGTGTTGAATGTATATGGCAAACCCATCACCCTGATTAATCAGCCACAACTCAATTTATGTGAGGGTGACAATTTTACCTACGCCAAAATAACCCTGGAAAATCTATCGAAAGACGGGGTGTTTGCGTCGGATGAGTTTGACGGTATTACCTTACTTGATGTGTATGCCCTGCAGGGATATGCCCGACAAGCGTCTGATAAGCTGCTGCAAGCGCGGGTAAAAAACCTGCTCACCAATATTTTTCAATACCAGTCAGCGCCTTGGGAGCATACCGATGCGGTAGTAGGTGACTTTTTGGATGTCGTGCTATTGAAGTACATGCACTATGTAGAAAAGGAAGGCGAAGCTATCGCTGCCCTGGCCAACGGCTTAAATAACGGCCAGTACCATATGGCACTGACTCGAACCAGAGCCGATATTAAGTACCTATTTGACCTGCCTTACGCCATTAATTCAGATAATTTTATTATTGATGCACCGGGTATGGTATCAAGCCCCATTGATAACCAATTTGGCCAGCTCGATAAAAATATTTTTTATACAGTAGGCGCAGCCAGCTCGTTTTATGAGAGTTATATCTGGCAGGAAACTATTTTAAGGGAAACCTTAAGTACGGTGAGTGCGTTGCAGTACTCGGTTGATCAAGGAAATAATCTTATAAAAATTGATCAGCAATTCGAATTGGCAAGTATAATTGATTCGTCGGTTATTAATAGTTGTTTAAAGTGTCTTAGGGTTCTAAGATGTGAAATATTTGCTAGGCATGGAGAAATATTTCTTTTTCCAAAGCTTAGTAGAAGGGAGGAAGGCGGTAATATTTCCTGTCAAGGTTGTTATAATTATTATAGAGAAAAGCCTTGTTATGATGTTAGGCATATACACTATTTTTATGAGACTGCTCAGAAACCTGATACTGTATTATACCTGAATAAGGCAGCTGTTGATTACAAAGGTTTTTATGGTGCTGCGTTTGCTAGGTTAAGTTCAAAAGAAGCTCAATTTGCCATCGGCCCATACGATGGTGGCTATACCCTAAAACCACCTTCACCACCACCTCGTCCACCCAGCTGGAATGTCAATGTTAACTGGAATATTAATCGTTATAACCCAGACTCTGGTTTTGGTTTAAATGCAGTTACTTTTTTAGCCTCCAGTTTGAGTGTCAATAATCATTATGGGGTTGAGTCTGCACTTAATACGTTTAATAAAACCCTGGATATTTTACATACGGTTAATTCTGTTGTGTCGTTAGGGGGTAACATGTTATCCACCTGGGCGGGCGATCCAGTGAATATGGTGACGGGTAATATGTATCACCATGAAACTGATCTGAATTTACCTGCCCGTGGTATGCCGGTTGTGTTCAAGCGTTCTTATAATAGCCTGGCACGGGAAGATGGCCCCTTGGGCTATGGCTGGACCCACAGTTTTAACCACTATTTATTATTTTTAGATGATGATGCCAATGGCAAAGTTGATACCATTGTTTGGTCTGATGGTATGGACGGTAAGAAATTTATTAAAGTACCAACAACAGCGTTTAGGTTTGATGGAACCATTGAATTAGCATCCGGTGTAGCAGGTATACCTGATGGGTTTTATTTTACTTTTACTCGCCAGAAAAACAGGGAAAATGGGTATTTTGTTTTAACCGAAAAAAGCGGCCTGGCTTACCACTTTAGCAATGTACCAGGTAAAGCAGGTGAGGTAGCCCAGCTGGTAGCGATTGTTGACCGTCATGGCAATAAGCTTACCTTACAATACAAAGACAATCGTTTAAGTATGGTGACTGACCCTGATGGACGACAGCTCACGTTTACTTATAACAATCAAAAACGTTTATCGGTATTAAAAGATTGGACGGGTAATGAATACCGCTACCAATATAATGATGAAACTGGGGAATTAACCACTTATTACAACCCGTTAAGTGGTGAAGAACCGGCCACAACCTATACCTATTATGGTAAAGAAGACGGCCCTTATTTGCACCATGCGATGAAGTCATTTGCTTATGCCAATGGCTATCAAATGACGTTTGAATATTATGCCAATGGTAAGGTTTCTCGCCATTATAATGCAGTAGGTAATACGGCCCATTTTGCCTATAACCCTTTCCGGCGTGAATCGGTATTTACCAATGAGCGAGGGCACACAGAGCATTATTTTTTCAATAAAGAGGGGATGCGAATAAAAACCATTGATCACAATGGTGGGGTGCATGAGTATAAATACGAAAACCCGAATAACCCGTATTTAATGACACATTATTATAATCCAATGGGGTATTTAACGCGGTATGAATACGACGGGCAAGGCAATAACGCCAAAACGATATTGCCTTCTGAGGCTATTGTCGAAAGCTTTGATCATAATGGGTTTGGTCAACCAGGTTTAGTGAAAAATGCGGCAGGGCATTACCAACGGCATGTTTATGATCAACACGGTAATTTAACCGATTTAGTCACCTTTAAATCCTCCGCAGCCAGTTTAGTTCATAACACACCATTTAACCCAGAATCACCAGGTGCCTATAGCAGTCATATCTTAAGCTGGAGCCGCAATGTTTATTACCCCAATGGCACCTTAAAAATCAGTCGACAAGTGCGTGATTTTACCCAGCCTGATAGTGGTCCATACAGCTTGTACCAGTATGAAGACAAGGTAAATAAAGTCACAGGGGCTTATCCAGTTACTGTCCAGCACTTTGGGGACAAAAATGGTGATGGTGTCATTGCTGATGATGAATTTGATGGCCCCTTTACCCTTGAATACGACAAACGCGGCAAATTAATTAAAGGTTATGATGAGGCTTACTATCCGCTGCATAGTGAATACAACCAAATTGGCCAATTAACCCGCAGTAAAGATCGTTTTGGTAACTGGTGGTATTACAGCTATGACAAAAGTGGCTTGCCACTGGGTAATAGCTTAATGCTGCTAGATGAGCAAAGTGGTCAGCCAAATGTTGCTGATCAAACGGTACACCAATACAACAAAGCTAACCGTTTGTTAGCGACCTATAATCATGCAGGTGCCACAGTACGCTATGAACATGATGCCACTGGCAATATTGTTAAAAGCACCAACCCAGACGGCTACAGTGTGCATTATGAATATGATGCCAGTAACCGCTTAATTAAAACCATAGACCCCAGCAACCGTGTATCAGAAAGTCGTTATGATCTGCTTAACCGAGTGCTGTGGGAAAAACAAGCAGATGGAGTAACAACCCATTATGCCTATTACGGCGCTGAACAAAATGGTCTGTTAAAAACCATTACTCGCCCTAACTACGCACTAAAAGACAAGAGTAATAATGTACTACCTTTACGGAATACCCACTTTGAATACGACACATTAGGCCAGGTCATTAAAGTCACGGATAGTGCCGGGCGCACTACCCTGACCGATTATGATGAGCTGGGTAGGGTAGTCAGGGTTGTTCAACCAGTCTATGAAGATGATCTATTAAAACAGGTCAGACCAGTGACTCATCATCATTACGATAGTTTAAGCCGTTTGATTGCCGTTTATGCGGGGCATACGAACGCTGCTGCTGATCGTTCACAGGATAACGTCAAATTACAAATGACGTATACCTATGATGACTTTGGGCGAATGTTGTCGAAAACCGATGCCTTAAATAATACCTGGCGTTATAGCTACAACGAGCGAGGACAAATACAGACCAGTACAGATGCGAAAGGACAGCAAAGCACTTATAGCTATTACCCATCAGGTTTGCTCAAGTCAGAAGAGCATCAGTCAGTGGAAGACGACAGTTTATCAACCGTTGCTAATTATCAATACGATAAGCAAGGGCAACTGCAATCTGTCTCTTCAAATAATGAGTCTTACGCTTTTGCATACGATGAGCAGCACCGTTTGAAGGTGAAGGTCAATAACCAAAGTGCGAAAAAAGGAATTCAGTATTTTTATTCGCCAGGGGGCAAACTGTTAAAACAGATCAATAATGATGGGGTAGCGGTTCATTATGCCTATGATGACGCGGGCCGTTTAACGGGTATTCAAGGGGTACGGGCCGATTCTATTCAGTATATGTATGAAACCTCCGGCCGGCTGAAATATGCACTCTATCCCAATGGGATAAAAATGCACTATACCTATAACCGCGATGGCTCAATCAACCGTATTTACATCAAGCGACAGGAGACAGATAAACCTGAAAAAATTATCAGCCAGCTGATTTATGAATATGATGATCATGGTCAGCTAACCAGAAAAACCCATCAAGTCCCGAATGGCAAAACCATCACTGACTTTTACAGTTATGACGGCTTGGGGCGTTTAAGTAAGGTTGAAGGGACTGATAATAACCTGAAATATCAGTTGAGCTATGACCCGTTTGGTAATCGACGGTATTTTGCAACTGCGAAGGAAAAGCACGTCTATACCCATAATGCGTTACATCAGGTACTCAAGATGCATAAGGGCAGTACTGATGGAGAGCTTATACGGCAGTTTGCCTACGATAAAAATGGCAATCTGATCGAGAAAAAATACGGTGAAAACAGCTTAACCTTTACCTATAACGCCTTGGATCAGTTGGTTAAGGCGTCCTATAACGGCCAATGGCTTTCGCAGTATTTGTATGATTATGCAGGGCAACGGGTAACCCGAGCGGCCCTCACGGCAAGTGGTGTTAATATCCAGCGCTATTTTTATAGTGGTGGTCAAATCCATGGGATTTATGATCAAGCCTGGCAGTCTAGAGGCTTTTATGCCTACGCTGGTCTGGATCAGCCAGAAATGATGATCACACCCAATAATACCAACTTTTTTCATCAGGATGCCTTGGGCTCAGTTGTTGCCTATACCGACTGGAAAGGGGACTTAGAGTCTTGGGCCGCGTATGAACCTTGGGGGGATATACTCGCTAAGTCTGAATCCATGAACTCACTGTTTGGGTTTGCTGGCAGAGAACCCGAAAACACAGGGCTGATTTATTTTAGAAACCGCTATTACGACCCGGAAATAGGTCGCTTTACCCAAGCCGATCCCATGGGCTTTGTGGATGGTGTTAACCGTTATGCCTATGTAATGAATAACCCTGTCATGAATGTTGACCCTTGGGGGACATGGACCAAAGGGGCGGCGACGAATATGACGGGCTGGAAGTATTTTGGCTATGGGATGGATTTTGCTGGCCATTTATTTTTAGATGAATTTATGAAGGAAAGGCAGCCTGGCACATGGGGTGACTTTACTGTTGGTGCAATGAAGAAAAGCTACCAGATGGCTAATGATGTTTTTGCGCTGACGCCTCAAGGAATGATGATGGGACGGATTTTGCCTGATGTACAAATAACCCCTCAAGAGCGTGGTGGTGCACAGTCATTGCAAGCGCTGTCATTATTCGGAGGAATCGCCAAGTTAGGACAAACAACGGTTTCTAGAGCAAGTAGTACGCTGGCTTCAAAATTAGCTTCACATACAAGCTTTTTAAAGAAATGCACCTGTTGTTTTGCGGCTGGTACACCTGTGTTAACTGAAGATGGACCACAAGCCATCGAAACAGTTGAAGTCGGGCAAAAAGTCTATTCCAAAAATCCAGAAACAGGAGAGGTAGCATTAAAACCTGTTACTGATCGTATTTTAACTGAAGGAAAACCACTTTATGCACTAGTGGTAAAAAATGCGAAAGGAATAGAAGAAACCATAGAAGTAACCGATAACCATCCATTTTGGGTGAAAGGTAAGGGCTGGGTAGATTCAGCCAAGCTTGAGCCAGGTATGATAGTGGAGGCTTATCAAAATAAGACACTGGAAGTTATCAGTCTAACACCGTTACATCGTATAGAAGACACTTACAACCTTACAGTTGCAGACTTCAATACCTATTTTGCTGGCGAACAGCAAGCTTTTGTGCACAATATGAAGTGTGACTGTTTAAATACAGTTTCTATTTTTAAAGCCCCCCAACGAGGAAAAGGAGCTGATCAGTATAATAATGGTTATAATACAAAAGACTTTTGTGATGGCGATCAGTGTGCTTATTTTGCAAAAGATAAATCTTTAGCTGAGGATTATGCCAAGCACTATGGTGAAGGTGTTATTGAGCTTAAGGTTCCTCAAGAGGTTTATGAAAGCCGTTTAAAAATATATGAGTATAAATACCAAGGCGGGTCACAGATTGAGCTACCTATACCTCATAGTGAGTTTGATATTTTAAATAGTGTTGAGAGGATTTGGCATAAATGATCAGTAAAGTAACTTGGAATGAATTGAAAAATATATTAAAAAAAGGGTCATTAATTGAAGGTGTTATTAAAAAACATGAAGCATACGGTGTTTTTGTAGATATTGGCTATAATTTTGAAGGTTTAATTCAAATAACTGACTTTAAAGATAGTGGAGTCATGACCCCAAATGAATATCCAGCTATTGGTGAAAAAGTTGAAGCTGTTGTCTTAGGGTTTAAAGAGAATAACCAACAGATTTGGCTTGGTGTGAAAAATAGCCAAATAAGAGCAGCAAAGAATAACCTTTAGATGAGTAAAGTAAATGGGAAACTATGGATATAACTCCGAGGATACAAAGTCAATTAACCTTATTAATAAAAGTCTTGTAGAGGTTTTGTCTGAAGTTGAGAAACGCCCTCTATTGTGGTTAAGTGAAAGAAATATTCAGTGTTTAGACTCATTTTTAACTGGATGGTTTATAGGTAAGGGTAATCAACAAAAAGAAAGTGATGTATTAAAGGGGGTTCAGAAGTTTATTGAAGCTAAGTTTAAACAAACTAACACATCATTAGGATGGTGTGACATTATTGTAAGTAATGTTGACCCTTCTGAGACACTTGATGTTTTTTTTAGTCTGTTTCATGAATATATTGAGTCCCCTATTTCAAAGTAAAATATTAACATTGAAATGTATTTCATAGAGCAAATTACTACGCTACTAGATGGGTTGGAAAGCCCATTAGTAGCTGTATATTTCTTATGCTGTTCAGAAAGGCTGTTTCCAATGTATAAAGCTTTTTCAAGAAAAAATAATTGGGGTAATGAACAGCATCTTCGTAAGATCATGAACATTTTATGGGAGAATGTTAATTCCGAGGCTATTTTATCATATGAGGAATTTGTAAATGATATAAATAAACAAATCCCGCATGTAGATGATTTTGACGCTTTGGAGACAACTATTGCACAAGATGTGTGTATTTGTGTTGATGCTGCTTTACAAGCCTTATGTAATAAGCCTAAAACAAGCTTGATAGAATATGCCTTTGAACCATTTCGTTTGTCTATTTGCTACCAAAAAACAGGGTATCTCGATGTTGGTTCTGATGGAGAAGAGGAGTTTGAACAACTATTAATAAAAGACCTTCGCATTTTGTCTGAGTTTAAATATCAAGATGAAGATCTTTTATTTATACAGAAAAGTGATGGTGTGAGTTTGGATGATATAAAAAAAACTGAAGTATAGAGCTGAACATAATAGTTGGTCATTAGAGCGTTTGTCAGTTAGTTAGTAAGCTAAACTGTATAGTTTAATCTAAATGGAAATCAATAAGCAGCTTATGCTGTTTATTGATTGTGTTTTATTTTTAGTTGGGGGCTTATTAATTGAATTGACTTTTTAGTACCCAGTTTACATATCACTGATATTTTTTTATCAGCGGTTGATTTTCACATTCTGTTGTAAGGTGTGTCTTCTGTTTATACCTTAGCTTGAGCGTTATAGTCTAGGGGGATTTATTGAAGATATAATCTACAAGACCACCTATCCATCAGCGTTTTTTAAGCTGTTAGGTGTTGGTCAAGAAAAATACTGTCGTGCGTTATGGAGACAAAGTAACACTGCAAAAAAAGCACGTTGGGGCTTTATGGGTAATCGCCAAAATGGCCGGCCCGTTACTACATTGCTTGACTTCAAACTGCAGGCAGAGAAGTGGATTCCTGAAATTGGTGATAACCGCTGTTCAGTTGATGTGTATTTCTCTCCTGCTGAGTTCTTTAACTGGCGTCGAACACGGCAGTTAGCAAGACTTCATGCTAATTGGATTGAAATTGACCTTGTAGAAAAAGCGCAAGACTATTCTGCAGAAGTGGAAGACGAAGTGGTTAAAGAAGTCTTTGCTCAAATTGCTCAGTCTGGCCTTCCAGTGCCAACAGGTTATGTATTATCAGGCTCTGGTGGTGTTCATTTATACTGGGCATATGAGGCAGTTGAAGCATATCGGTGGCGTGTCAGGCAGTGGCGATTAGTTAGTCGTGCAATTAGCAAATGTTTAACAGGTGGTCGTTATTGGCAGGTAGATAAAGCAGCGACTCATGGACCCGCCAGAGTGTTAAGAGCACCTGGGACTATTCATGGTCGTACTGGACGAACTGTGGTTAGTAAACTGGGTGGACCTTTCTACACATTTGATTCGCTAGCCAATCAGTTAGGCATATTAACAGAGCCTCCAAAAAAGAAAGATGCTCAAAGCAAGGAGGATTATAAAAGAAACGCAAATTTAGCGAATAACGGTAACCCAAACCATAATGACCAATCTAAACAAACTCGAAAGCACACGATAGGTAAGTGGTGGGCCAAAACTTACTACCATGTCCTTAACAATATTCAGCAGGGAGTATCTGTTGGTAAGCGTAACAATACGGCTTTTATACTGTTTATCGCTTTAAAACACATGATGTCTGAAGAGAAGGCATTGGAACAAATCAAAACTATCAATAATCGATTGATCAAGTTACCTGAAGAAGAGCTACTACGTAACCTATCAACCGCACGCAAAGTACACTATAAGTTTAGAAAAGCCTCGTTAGCAGCGTGGTTGGACACATTGGGCATTAGCTCAAATTATTTGTTCGTTACTAGAAAGCCAGCTGCGCTGAATCGAGGTGAAATTAAACAGCGTCAGGTGTTAGCAGCACTTAAGGTTGCGCAGGTAAAGCAGCAGCGTACTTTGATGATAATAGGCCAGGCAATAGAAAATTTAGTGGAAGCAGGCATAAAGGCTACACAGAAATCTATTGCTCAAGTGGCGAGTGTATCAGTACGAACTGTTCAACGTTATTGGGGAGCATTGAAAGGCAAAGACGACATTAGCTCTACGCTCTATATATCCCCCCCTTACGCTAGTATCTAGTGCTAGCCTTATTATTCGTTTTAGTAGGTTAATTGTTAAGCTAATTTATTCTTGTTAGATAATGCTTATGATTAATTAATAAAGAATTAACTGAACAATAGTGTACAACCAAAATTTGCGTAAACCTGAAAATTATGGGCAGATGAATGAAGGGAAAACACGATAGGAAGCTGGCTGCTGAGCATGACAAGGCTAAAGTTGTTGGACACATGGCCAAATAGTGTAATTCAACTGATGTCTTTTTGATTAAGTAACTTCAGTTTCAATTAAGGCTAGATCTTTATCTTTCGTTCAAAAAAGCGTGAATGAAAATGAATTTGATGTATAACAGCAACCGAAAATGGCATCATTGGTTAAGTGAAAGCAAACTTTCACGAAAACTAACAAAAAAGCAGTACGATAGTTTGACTTGCATCACAAATGTTTGTAGTCTTCCTTGTATATACCTGCATTATTTTGAATGCCCACCAAAGGGTGAAACGGTGGGGCGTTGTCCTTCAAAATAAAGCCCAACAGTTGTGTTGTAATTAACTATATGCGAACAAGTAGTTCTGCTGAAAAAATGGAGAAATCGCATGTTAGACAGTAGTGAATACATTAATTAACACTGGGTTTTGTTTTAATCCCTTTTTTTCAATAACTATAATGATCGGTATTTGATCATTATTTATTCCAACTAACCGTTTGTGGCGTTGCATTGCTGCGTATTTTTTATGCGCTCAGTGGGTGCTATGTGCTGCAAATTAATTTTGCCTAAACCACTGTATGCAATTACAGTGGTTTGGTATACTCTACTGCTTTTGATGTACGTCTAATCGGCGTGAAATAGCCTGTAGCAGCGAATTGAGGCAAAACATGGCAATTATAGATTAATTGACATTAACCCCTTTACAGAGGCTCTAAGGCTGTTATAGTGGCATGGTGAAAATTATACGACACTTTAGTGTCACAAAGTATTGAAATAGACGGTTTATATAGATACTGATGCAAAAGTTGAAGGCTAAATACCAAAAAACCCCAGTGCGCCAACACTGAGGTCTAGTGGTTCAGCTTCGTAAAACGCTGCTGAGTTTAGCCTGTACACAATATATAAAAGTATACAAAAGCACACACATAGAAGTGCTTAATATACTGTACAGGCTGGATCAGTTACAACCTTTTGCCCCATAAAATGGTCCAAATATGAATAAATTGACAAAACCTGTATCAGTTTTGAGTAAAATATATCCATTTCTCCTACTTAACCTGAATAGTTATAGGGTTATTTTGTGTAAGTTTACAACAGGTATTATTACCCGAAATTTAATTGCACAAAAAAACGCCTAATGCTACTGAGCAACTAGCGAGGTTGCTGGTTGTTCAATTTCTAGCCGTTTAAAAACTAGTTACTTATTTTTTATACATGCTTGTAGGGTTAAGTATGGGATCTCGCACATCTAAAAATAGCTTATTAATTGGTAATATCCCTGTTGTTGTTTCGCAGGAGCTTGCAGTAAAGATTGGTTTGGATGAAGCGATATTTTTAAACAAGCTTCATTACTTGCTCACACCTAAAGAAAATTTCATTAATCATCGTCTGCATAAGTATGGTGGGAAATACTGGGTTTACCATACTATCGAAGAATTAATCGAAAAGGTTTTTCCTTATTGGTGTGCCAGTAAGGTCGAACGTTTATTAAATAAACTACGCAAATTGAAGCTAATCAAAACCGCTCATTTGCACTTTAGTGTGTTAGGTATCCGAGGTGTCAGGACGCTTTGGTACACCATTAATTATGAAGCGGTTTCGAGTTTAGAAAATACACAAGCAAGTGAGACAGAGCTTGATATAACTGAGAGAAATCAGTCTGTAGACCACGTAGTTTCTGGAATACCGCAAAATGAGGAAATCGAAACCCGCAAAATGCAGGATTGTACAACCCTGCAAAATGAGGAAATGGTCGAGGGTATATCAACACCGCTAGAGCCGGCAGAAAATAAGGCTTGTGACGTAGTTGGCACAGATCATGCAATTTCTTTAAAGAATAATTTAAAGAATATAAAAACTACTAACGTTTCTTGCTCAGAAACGAAACAAGAAACGGTTGATGATTTTGTAATCAATGAAATGCGAAAAAAACTGAGTGATGAGGAGTTCCAAGAGTTTGAATCTCAGATCAAAGCAAAGATTTTTGATTACAAGAGTTTTCAAATTAATAAAGGGCAGTATTTAATTAACCTTGGTGGAGCCCTGTTGTACGTACAGAACGGGATAAACTTTCTTCGTAATAGTTTGCGACGAACAGCTAAAATCACAGCTGCACTCGATAAGAAAAATACGGCGAATGCTAATTACCAGGAACAACTGACAAAGAAAATTCAACGCAAAACCGATGATCTCGCCTGGTCACAACGATCTACAGCTGAAGTAGTGTTAGACCAAAGTTGGGCTGATGGGATTAACTTTGATGATGACCTGGATAACCCTCATGCAAGGGATACGATGGTAACAGACGTGTATTCAGCACCAGCAGCTGATAGCAGTGATGTTGATTGGCTCATGGGGGATTGCTATGCCTAAGCCGAGTATTCAGGTTAATGAGCGTAATTTTCTTGATATTCTGGGTTATCTAAATAACCACATTGGCAATCATAACTGGTCACAGCGGTTTGAATTATCCAGTGAAATACACGACTCGCAACCAGTGTTACAAGCTATTGTACCAGTTGCTGAAGCTGAGCAAGTCAACAAACTACAGGCGTGGTGTGATGAGTGGCTGGATGCTAAAAACAACAGTCAGGCCTGGCAAAAGGTAAAACGAGCGGTGTACTTAAAATACAAGCAAGTTGATTGTAGAGAATCTGATCACCGGGTTATCAGTACACCACTGGAGGCTAGAGCCCATTTAATCCTCAGCTCTATTGCTGGTCATAAAACCATGTCGATGTCTGATGTGATTGAAAAATATTTAGGACCAGTGCAAAAACGCTTAGGTTAATTTTTTATTCAACAGTTTAATTAATTATATTTTCGTTTAATTTTCGAAAGGGTTTTCATGGCTAAAAAAATCAAAAGCACAGAGATTATTGGACCCATTGATGCTGAAGGCGGCATGATGCTGGATGTGGAATTGGGAATGGATCATTACACCTGCTGTTGGTTAGCAGGTAACGATGCATTAACCGCTAAAGGTGAGGAAGCGTTTCAGCAGTTCTGTGATTACATGAATGCCAATCAGCAAATATTATTATTCAACGGCAGCATTATTGTGGTGGGAACAAGAGCCTTTACTCAACAGGATATTATTTCAACGCTGCAACAGTTTGAAAATGGCGATATTGTTTGCTTTCAAGGTCATTACGAACCTTCTGACCACCTGTTGATTCGAGCAGGATTCAATGTGATAGATACCTTCGAAGTGGAAGAAATGAGCCAGTTAGAACGACAGCTGGTGGGTGAAGCCACTCACATTCAAGCAGATATTATTAGCATTGCTAAACGTTATCCTGCAGCACCAATGGAGGACACTCTATTTGGGCAGTTGGCAAATCATATCCAACAACACTGTATGCAACTGACATTGATTACCAACATTGCTGAAAAAAGAAATGGCGGGTTTTCAGGTGAAGGGGCAGAAGAGTTAAATAACCTGCTAATGGAGTTGGATTATGGGCTAAAAGACTCGTCACCCTGGGTTCACACCATTACTCAGCAGCATTTGCCAGCAAGTATTTAATCGTTAATGCGATATTTATTTATCGTCGTGGGTCGTTGAGTTATTCAGGTAAAATAGGAGGCTACTATATTTTTAGTGAATCAAATGGCTACCTCAAAATCAGCTGTATCTAATCAGTCCAGAATAGAAAACTTATTTCATCATCAAATTAATATTCCAGGTTTTGCCAAGTTTATGAGTGAATATCGATTTCATCCTAAGCGGTTATGGCGGTTTGACTTTGTATTCCTGGATTACAACCTGGCTGTGGAGCTGGAAGGGGGTACCTACAGTCATGGTCGACGTACTAAATCTGGCCAAACCCTTAAATCCAGGCACCTAACGCCTACTGGGTTTTATCAGGATTGTGAAAAATACGCTGAAGCAGCGATTCAAGGCTGGTCAGTATTACGCTTTGATAGCCGTATGGTTAGGGAAGGGAGTGCATTTGATTACACGGTCAGAGCATTAGAATCGCGAGGCTTTCGATGGAAAAAGGCGTAAATAAAGTAATTCTGGTAGGCAATCTTGGAGCAGATCCCGATGCGCGATATTTGCCAAATGGCACCGCTGTCACCCGGTTAAGTGTGGCAACCGGGGAAAAGTGGAAAGATAAACAAACTGGACAAGTTAAAACCCAAACTGAATGGCACCAAATAGTTCTGTTTGGAAAGCTGGCTGAAATAGCTGCCCAATATTTAAAAAAGGGTGGAAAAATCTATGTGGAGGGGAAATTAAAAACCCGCAAATGGCAGGCTAAAGATGGCTCAGACCGATATACCACTGAGATAGTTGCAGATCAGTGGCAAAGAATCGATAGCCAGGCTAAACAGAATCAACAACAACCAACAAACTATCAGGCACCACAAAATACGCCAGCAGCAGGACAACAGTCGATGTCTATGCCGGCGCAGCAAAATTATCAGCAACCGCCAGCTGACTGGGATGACATCCCTTTTTGAGCGGTCTGAAAGCTGCTCAGTATATACGGCGTTGTCGTTGCTCAAGACGACCAATTGCAACATAAGAAATTAAAAGCACTGTTCCAGCTATAAAGCTGAATATTCCAATATTGATGTCATGTAATAGTGAGTGGAGTAGGTGAGGTAGTCGGTCATGCAGGATACTAAAGTTAAAGCTGACCCAGCTATGTGCATCCAGGTAATGTAATAACTGTAAGAAGGCAGTTAGAGTGGCGAGTAACAGCAAGAAGCTGCCCAAGCAAAGTAGAAAATACCTGATTAAAGTGATCATTCCAGCTGAGACTAGTTTTGAGTAACGGCGTTGTTTGTAAGAATAAGCTAATAATTAAAAACATGTTGGGCGGTTGGCTCAGCTGTAGTATAAGTACCCTGTTACCAGAAATGGTAATATCTGGCATGTTCCTCTAACGAGGAGCTTGGTATAGGCCCGCAAAAGGGCCTTTGCTTAACTTCATAGATAGTATTCCACAAACTAACATTTCCAATATTGACTTTTATTCTCAAAAGTGAATGTATTTTAACCAGTTTTCCACAGTTATAGTGGATAACCTTGTGCATAACGTGTAGTAAGTTGGCTGCTTGTTTGATGTCATCGCACTGCAAAGCCGCTGGCCAAGAAAAGTGCTATACTTAGCAGCCATTAAACAAACAAATCAGCCTGAATCTTCATACTCTATCAGTCGTCTTCAGTAATTGGTTGTGTACTGTGTTCTTCCAGTAAGCGGTCTAAATCGGCTTTATTTTTTACTAGGCCTTGCTCAATTAAATATTTTTCTAAATGAGCCCATTTTGAGGTAGGCATATTTCTATATCTTCCTGTCCCTTTTTTTGATCGCCAGGTTGTAACTGTATTGCGACTAGAACAGAAACAAATTACAGCAACTTCATGGGCCTTCAATTTGAAGGCCTTTTGTACAATTTTTAGTTTTTCGTTGTTGGTCATGTAGGTACTAGTTGATTATTGCGCTCAATCTCATCAGCAATTCGTTTGATAATGGCCTTACCTACTATGGATTTACAGGTACAGGCATAACGTAAAACTTCTGGGATTAAGTCGGATGGTATAGGGCGGCTTACCTTTAAGTTGCGCACTGTGTTATATTCAGCCTCAGTCATTGGCAGACTCCTTTTTTAATTGGTGATGTTGGTGACTAGGGGGTTTTGGTTGTCCGTGCAAAGATTGACCAAAACTCCTGCCTTTACTTTTTTGCTGTTGGTTTATTCCTCACGACATCTATTCCTGCTTCATCTAGTGCACCCTCTAAAATAAAATCCATAGTAGCTGGCACAATTAAATTACCCATTTTTTTATACCAAAGCGCTGTTCCTGCTTCATAACCCAGGCCCATGACACAATTAGTGAGTACAACATTATTCACTGAATCGGTCAGTTCCATGGCTAAAATCGTGCGTTGATAGGCACTGATACAGCTTGGTATAACTGGATCCTTTCGTTTTCTAAACATATCCATACATTCCAATATTTTTTTATCATCCAGGTTAAAAAGTCATCTGTGATACATTCATTACTCGCTGATGACGGCAAGCAGTATATTATATAAATGCGCACATTGAACACATTTTTTTTGTAATACTTAAGTCGTAGATCAGCGTGAATTGAGTTAATTTTGATCGAATCAGCAACCATTCAGAGGTGTATTAATGGATGGAGTTTCTACTGACTTATACCAATCTCTTGGTATTTTCACGCTCAGCATTAAACTAGCGTATTTATTAATCGCAATATCCGCCTCATTAGCATTACTTCGAATTTACGATAAACGCGCAAAAATTTCTTTTTCTGAGTGGCTAAATAATGCAATTGAAAACCAATTTTTTACGGCGGTGGCTTTGTATTTTGGTATGCGTTTCTTTGCCGTGTGCTGGCTTATCAGCACCATTTTTTCCTGATCAATACGATGAAATGATTCGGTCAGCGAGTAAGTTATATTTACCTGAGATTGACTGGCGATTATTTAAAGCCCAGCTCTATCAAGAGTCTCGACTTAAGCCCAATGCTGTATCACCGGCTGGCGCACAAGGGCTTGGTCAAATTATGCCGGGTACCTGGTCTGATATCAGTCGACAGTTGAAGCTAGATAAACACCTGGTGTTTGACCCAGAAAGTAATATTCAAGCTTCCGCTTTTTACATGGCTAAGATGCGTAAGTTTTGGACGGCACCACGACCAGCAGCAGACAAACATTCATTGGCATTAGCCTCATACAATGCCGGTGCCGGTAATATTCTGAAAGCACAGAAACGCTGTAACAATGCACGACTGTATCAACTGATTATTAAGTGTCTTCCCAACGTGACTAGTCATCATGCTAAAGAAACGACAACTTACGTTAAACGTATTTGGCGCTATTGGGTATCCATGTTGGTAGGTTAATGCTGAATAAAGCAATATTTATTATTGGTACATTATTATTTTCAGGTTGCTTGCTGCAATTCTGGCAAGTCAAGGATCTGAAAAACACACAACAGTTACTGGTAAATAAAAATCAGCAATTAGTCAATCAGCTATCGGAATCACAAGCAGCGAATCATCAATTACTGCAATCACTGAATCAACAACGGCAAATCGCCAAAGAACGCGCCGCCAATCTAGATACAATTCAACAGCAACTAAACCGTGCGTTAGCCACTATCAAAGCTCATGACAAAACGACTTGGAATACTCAGCAGTTGCCTGATTATGTTGTCCGCCTGTTCACTGATCACCCCTAAACCCACCATTAAACCAGTGATTATCCGGCAGGTACCACCTGTCGAGTGGCTACAACCTTGCCCTAAGCCAGAGCTGACAGGTCATACCAATCAAGAATTATTAACGCTAACCACAACAGCATTAGCAGTGATTGATCAATGCAATGCGGATAAAGCAGCCATTAAGCAGTGGAGTGAAAGCGAGTCTAGCCATGAATGAGTTGTTAAATACCACCAATATTATATTAACCAGTAGTGCCGCTGTAGCCGGTGCCATTCTAGGTAACACTGGGTTTTGGAAGTTTATTCTCAAGAAAAAAGAAGAGAATTTAACCCATGCGAAAGAAAAAGAAGCACTGTTGAATGCCAGTAAAAGCCTGGTGGATATGCAGGCCAGCGTCATTGATTCGGTTAGAGAACATTTTGATATTACTGTCACTAACATCAAAAACGATTATGAAGAAAAGCTCACGGCTGAAAATCAGAAATTTGAGCAGGCTTTATCAACCATGCGGCTGAAGCTGGATAACCTGGACCGGGCTAACCGTGCCTTACATGAAGAAGTAAAGCAACTGAAATTACGTAACGAAGAACTTGAGCAAGCGAACAAACAATTAACCCAAATCCTACAATCATTTGAGCATTTGAAAGGTGAAGTGTGAGTAAAGGTAAAGACTATTGGGATAAATTAATTAAAGAATATGCGCAATCGTGGACAAAGACAAAAATTAGTCCGCGCAAGTGGTATGATGAGCATGTCGGTGACGATCGGTGGAACACTGCTAGACGCCATATTACAAAGGCTGCAGCAGAACTAGCATTGGAAAAAATAGCGACAGGAACTGCGCAAAAACACGCGCAATTAGAAATAGAAACGCGCAAAAAAACTGCGCAAAAGTCGACTAAAGTGCGCAAAAATACTGCGCAAATTTACCAAAATGCGCAAAATGATGGTGATGAAAGTGCGCAAATTGAAAAATGCGCAAATGTTATAAATAATGTGCAAGATAATTTTTCTGTTGGGGGGACAAATGGCACCATCGACTCCCCAAAAAATAAAATAGTTAAATGTGACACTCAATCAAACGGTCGCGGGGGCAAGCGTCCAGGCGCTGGGGCACCTCAAGGCAACCAAAATCGTTATGAGCATGGTTTATACAGTCGCTTTTATACCGATGAAGAGCGCCGATTTTGTAATAACAACCAACATTTACAGCGCTCGATTAAAGGTGAAATGGATTTAATTCGAATTCGCCTAGCTCGCACTGTTGCTTTAGAGCATGCCATCGATGAAGAAGAAGCCGAGTTGCCAGTCAGTGAGGTTGTTGATATGGAAGGTGATAACGGCACGGCCCCTACGAATAGCCGCACTGAAATCAGAAGGCGGCCCGACTTCGACAGCATTATTCAACGGCTAACGGGCCGGCTAAACCAGCTCACTAACTTACATGAAAAGCTGAAAAATGATGATGATCTGACGAAGCGTGATAAGCTCACGATTCAAACTAAAGTACTCCAGCAGCTCAAAGACGACAGTATTTCCCCAATACAAGCAGCTTATCAATTAGAAGGGCAAGGCATACCGCTACCTGACGTACTCAAACTGCAAGTAAAACAAATGCTCGATAATACCGAGCCCGAGACTGAGCCTGGTATTTCTGAAGAAGAACTAGACGCCTTGTGTGCTGAAAACAAAGCCAAGCAAGAAAAAGAAGCGAAATGGTTACAAGAACGCCAGGCATGGTTAACGGAGTGGCGTAAGGAAAATGGCTAAGCGCAAAACAGCGCTATCTTCCCCAGAATACCCGGCTTATGTTGCCCGCTATCGACATGACTGGGAGCGCCTGGCATTAGATGTTTGTGGGATGCACTTAACTCACCAGCAGTGCCCGTTAGCATTCTCAATACAACAAGAAGGGTGTCGTGTGTCGGTGTCATCTGGTCATGGTACCGGTAAATCCAGTTTGCTAGCGATGTTGATTATTGCCTTTATGACCACCTATCCAAAGGCGCGGGTAGTTATCACGGCAAATAAGGTCGAGCAGGTAAAAATCGGGATATTTAAATATTTAGCAGACTATTGGCAAAAAGCCGTCAACCGATTTCCGTGGCTGGATGAGGTCTTCACGCTGACGGCGGAGCAATTTTACGCCGTTGGTTTTCAAAAGTCATGGTCTGTTGGTATTAAAGGTTATCGATTAGGTAATGAGGAAGCACTGGCAGGCGAACACGCTGACCACCTGTTGTATATCGTCGATGAGGCTTCAGGCTTATCAGATAAGGCATTTGATTACATCACTGGTGCACTCACACAAACGGATAACCGATTAGTCTTACTAAGCCAGCCTACTCGCATTACGGGTTATTTTTATGAATCACACCACTCTCTAGCTAAAACCAGCCCTGATGATCATGGCTTTACGGCATTTCAGCTTAACAGTGAAGAAAGCCCCCTGGTCACTCAGTCTTATATAGTTGAAAAAGTAAAACAATACGGTGGTCGTCAATCACCAGAATATTGCATTCGCGTATTGGGCGCTTTCACTAAACAAGCTGAGGGTATGCTGATAGGTCGTGATGATGTCGACCGAGGCTTTATAAATGAAGTCGAGCACCGATCGGAATGGGGTTATATTGCCATTGCAGATATAGCAGGTGGTGAAGGTCGCGACAGCTCAGTATTAAACATACTCAAGGTGTCGGGCTTTGATGATGAGCGGGTAGCTGAGTCCGTAAAATTATTGGAAATGAATACTGGTGTGGATGGGGTTGAGTTTGCGGAAATTGTTGAAAAAGAAACCCAGTCATACCCTAATATTACAATTGGAGTAGATGCTGACGGCTACGGATTAATTACGGCTCAAACCCTGGAAAAAAGGGGGATTGATGTTATTCGGATTCACTGGGGCACCCCGGTCCATAGTAAAACCCAGAAAATTCGGTTTAGAAGTAAGCGCGACTTTGCATCAGTGATGGTAAAAGAAGCCTTGCGCGATAACCGCTTGCGTTTAAATGACCACTATTCAGTAAAACAAAAAACGCTAAATCAGTTTGTGAAAATTCCCTATAAATTTAATGAGGTTGGCCAGTGGCGTATCGAATCAAAAGAAAAAATGCGAGCGGAGGGCATTAAATCCCCGGATATTTTTGATACTTACGCTATGGCCTGGTTAGTCGACTATATACCGGCTGGCATGGAGTTAGACCACACCAATAGTAGTGATGAACTATTAGCCTGGGCTAAACAAAGCTTGTCGCACTGATAAATAAATTAAGGGCCATCAAGGCTCATGATTTTTAAGTAAGCGGGCGTGCTGACAGCATCGCTGGGAATAAACCCGTTTAAATCGTCAATAGTCAGCGGGTAATTATGGACGACATTAAACGCTTTTTTTACCCCAACTGATAGAGCTTTGACAACGCGATTGGTTGAATGATATGGCACTTTGACGGGTGTTTTTAGCCATTTGGGCTCAGTCACTTCTATATCTCCAATAAAAAATTTATAGGTGCTATCGGGCTCCTCAACCCAATGTAATTTCGGAGTCATGCAACCCCCTTGTGTTAACCATTAATAATAAGGATAGAGATGGTTAAGTTTTGATCGTTTGATCGCCTAATTGATAAGTTAATTAATAATAGTTTTTATTGGTTTGGTTTACTTTGATTAATTAACAAGTTAATTTACGACATGTTACCACATCTACAGGTCTTCTTTTAGTGTTAAGCAAACGAACGATTAATTAACTTACTAATCAGATTAAAAATCATACAAAGGATGTTTTATGTTGATTGGCTATGCCCGTGTCTCTAAATCAGATGGTTCTCAAGTATTGGACTTACAGCAGGATGCATTAACTGCTTATGGCGTATCCCCTGACAAAATTTATGTAGACCAGGCATCAGGGAAAAAAGATGATCGACCCGGCTTAGAGAACTGTTTAAAATCCCTACGTGAGGGAGATGTATTAGTTGTTTGGAAACTAGACCGTTTAGGGCGAGACTTACAACATTTGGTAAATATTGTACAAGATTTAGATAAAAAAGGCATCAGCTTTAAAGTGCTAACAGGTCAGGGGGCTGATATTGATACCACCACAGCAAGCGGCAAATTAGTATTTGGGATATTTGCGGTATTAGCTGAATATGAGCGTGAACTAATCCGAGAACGGACCATTGCTGGCGTAAAAGCAGCAAGAGCCAGAGGCCGAGTGGGTGGCCGTAAATTCAAACTCACCAAAGCACAAGTGAGGTTGGCTCAAGTAGCCATGCAAAACCGCGATACTTCAGTCAGCGAACTATGCCAGGAATTGAAAATTACCAGGCCAGCGCTGTATAGCTACGTTGGCCCTAATGGTGAGCTAAGAGAGAATGGCAAAAAAGTGCTAAATATAAAGTGATCTTAGAAAGTTGGTGATTTTCAGCCATATTCTAATAGCTTTTCAAGTATGAATAGTGTTTTATTAATCCTTATAAGCCTAATACAAATAATTAATTCAAAATAAATGATTGCTTTATGAAAATATCGATGCTATTTAATCGTGCTAGTCAACTCGAAGTTGAGCATAAATATACATCCTGTAAACCACTTGCACATATTAATGAACTGTGTAAAACCAATCCTGGGGTGGTAAATCCTAATTCAACGGAATTTAATGGCGAAGTGCTTGCTTCTACTGTTTATATAGAAGCTAAAAAGCTCCAGGATCCTATCAATTTCTTACTTGTCATCAATGAAGTATTAAAAAATGCAACCTCATCGCTATCGAATGACTTTAGTCAAGATAACTTGATGGATATCAAGCACGATATCTCAAAAAATATAGTTTGTAAGTTGCATAGAGATGAACGTGAACATATGTCTGAGTTACTTAGCTCTGAAAGGCTTCATGTGATTGCAGCTAAATTAGTCTATGTCCAAGACTGTTATAGTGGCAGTGGTGATGTGAGAGGGTTTCGAGCGCTTGAAATATTTAGTATGGTTAATTTTCTACATAAGTATTTGCATGGTGATGATATTAAGGAAGCTGACCCTGTTCAGCCAGCCTCGTTGGATTGGGAAGTATTAGATGAGGTTTTATCAAATAATTAACAACGCTTGCATTGATTAGAGTGCATATATTTTTCTATATAGAAAAATTAAAATACACACGCTCACCGAGGAAACATCTAAATACAAATAATTATTTATTTTTAGAGTTTGGTTTAACCACTTTTAAACCTGGTACTTTTTCAAAATCTTCAACATTACTGGTAAGTACTGCAAAACCATGGGAAATAGCAGTAGCAGCAATTTGCAGGTCATGAACATTTTTTGCTGATTTATTGCGAGGCTTTAAAAAATGGCTATAGAGCTCACCATAGGTTCTGGCGACTGACATTGAAAACTCCATAATAGGAATATGTTTAATAATGCCCTCTACAAAAGCAGAACGTCTGATACGTATATCAGCCGTTTTTGCCATGTGAACACCTACTAATAGCTCAGAAACAGTAACTGCCGCAATAAACGCATCACCATGAGCTGAAAGCCCAGACAATATGCTGAGATCTAAACGGCCATTTTCCGCGTCAATAAACACATTGGTATCAATGATTAGTCCCATGGGTTCTCCGGCAAATCAGCGTGGCTTCGGGCGTCTTTGAGATCTTCAGCCATTTGTTGAGCATCATTACCCAGAGAAGGCAAACTTTCCAGTAAGCTGCCAAGCTGTTCAATTGGAAATCCTTGTTTAGGCGGCGGACTTAGCTCTGCTACAGTTTGTGAGCCTTTCGTGATGTACACGCTATGGCCTGACACCCTTACTTTATCTATCACTGATGCCATATTACGGGCCAATTCAGTGGCTGAAATTGAATCATGTTGCCAGTCCATAACAAAACACCTTTGCTAAATAGTTGATATGTCTAATTATACATAAAATACATATAGTATGTAAAATATGTATTTTATCTTAAAGGTTGAGGAGGTCACTTTTTTGCCAAAAGCCCACAAAATAACTTAGCCAAAAATCGTTAGTACTGTCTTTGTCCAACGCTTTTTATAATCAGAATTGAAGCGGGTAAGCATGGATAACTCCAACTCTGTTTACTCTAAAGCTTGTTCGTGGTGGATATAAGGTATTGGGTAACATCAAGATTTTGTGGCCTTATATTTTTCTAGTATCTTAGCTTTGTTTTGTGCGGGTGGAATATTCGGCACCTCAATACCTTCTAGCCGCAAACTTGCCTGGTAATTATTTAACCTAACTTTGGCAAAATAGGCTTTTCTTTTATTGAGTTCTTGATCTGTCATCGCTTCGCCTAAGATAACACAGCGTAATTGAAGAGGCATAGGCTAACAGCCTTGATATTTCTGGGCTTCCTGCCATCCTTATTGATACTTCAAGTTGAAATAAAAAAGAAGTACCTATAATGAACACTAAAAAGCTTACCAAACTGTCGATGCAACACCCTCGTATAACGGTTCGAACACTGGCCACTTTAATGGCAATCAAGGATAACGAAGGCTGCTCAGTTTCCGAGTTATCCCAGTTTATGGGTGTTAATGAAAAAAACGTAGCGACCACTATCCGCCGCCTAGAAGAAGGTAGGGAAGGAAGTGGTGATGTGAAGCTAATTAAGGTCAAACAAAGCAAGGAAGATCAGCGCTTTAAGCTGATATGGCTAACGGCAAAAGGCAAATCCTTGTTACAAAGGTTGTAGCGAAGGGTTAGCCAACTTCAGATAGCTGTAATTGATTAACCAAATTAGTAAGGCGTTTTGCTGAGGTTAGCCGCTTACTGGCCATGGCTACTGCTTTAGCTTCGCCAATCAACACAACCATTTGTTTGCCACGAGTAACACCGGTATACAACAAGTTTCGCTCTAACAACATAAAATGCTGCATAGTCATGGGAATGACAACGCATGGATATTCAGAGCCCTGTGATTTATGGATTGTAGTGGCATAGGCCAGTGATAATTCATCCAGCTCATTAAATACATACTCCACTTGTCGCCCTTCAAAATCTACCCATAATTGATTTTCTTCCAGGTCTACTTGCTGAACACGGCCAATATCGCCGTTAAAGGCTTCTTTGTCGTAGTTATTAATAGTCTGAATGACTTTATCACCAGGCGCATAAGTCCAGCCAAACCGGGTCACTTGTGGGTGTTGGTCTCCATTTAATTGACTTTGTAAGGCAATGTTTAAACTGCGTGCACCAAGCCCCCCTCGGTTCATTGGACAAAGCACCTGAATATCATCAATAGGATGAAAATCATACCGCTTGGGTAACCGTTCAGTGACTACCTTCATGAGCATTGCTTGTGCTGCTTCTGCAGAGTCCACAGTAATATAAAAGAAATCGGTATCCTCGCCTTTTTTTGAAGGATAAGGAGGCTTCCCCCGATTAATTGCATGGGCAGAGGTAATAATTTTTGAAGTGGCGGCTTGCCTGAATATTTCTGTTAAGCGAGCCACGGGTATTTGTCCTGACTCAATAAAATCGGCTAAAACAGAACCTGGCCCTACAGATGGCAGCTGGTCAA
Organism: Spartinivicinus marinus; assembly: GCF_026309355.1. Classification (NCBI taxonomy): domain Bacteria; kingdom Pseudomonadati; phylum Pseudomonadota; class Gammaproteobacteria; order Oceanospirillales; family Zooshikellaceae; genus Spartinivicinus; species Spartinivicinus marinus. Next base: position 6,160 of record NZ_JAPJZK010000004.1, on the reverse strand, counting down.
CATCCCCCACTAAAAGTACGGCAGCGTAATCAGGTACTGCGCGTAATAGCTGATTCATCAGCACTACATCGACCATTGACGTTTCATCAATGATTAAGCAGTCTGTTTCTAGTGGATTATCTTGATTACGTTTGAAATCAAAAGCAGATGGGTCAAACTCTAATAGCCTGTGAATGGTAAGCGCTTCTAATCCCGTTGACTCACTTAGCCGCTTTGCCGCCCTTCCAGTCGGCGCACATAATAAAACAGAAGCCTTTTTGGCTTTAATAATTTTAAGAATGCTGTTGACCGTCGTAGTTTTACCGACACCTGGGCCGCCTGTAATGACACAACACTTGTGATTAACAGCGGTTTCAACAGCTGAACGTTGCGAGGTGGATAACGTTATTTCGTTTTTTTGCTCAACCCACTGAATAGCGGCATCAATATCAATGCTACCCCAGGGTGTTTGCCCCTGTAGAAGTCGTTGTGCATGATTGGCCACCCCTTGCTCTGCTCGGTACAAAGGAGTAAGAAATACCACTTCTTGTTCGTTAATTTGATCAGGCTTTAAACGCTCTTCGGTAATTTCTTTAGCCAATGCTTCGCTTAAAATTGGCTGGGGGATTTCCAGCAAAGACTCTGCTGCTTTGAGTAAATTCTGAATAGGCTGGGCACAATGACCTTGAGAAGAAAACTCCTGCAACGTATGGCGTAACCCCGCCTGAGCTCGGATTAATGAAGTAGGCGCAATACCGATATTCTGGGCAATTTGGTCGGCTGTTTTAAAGCCGATTCCATGAATATCCAGTGCCAACTGATACGGATTTTCCTGCACTTTTTGGATGGCTTGATCACCATAAGTTTTATAAATGCGTACGGCTCTTGAAGTACCCACTCCATGGGACTGTAAAAACACCATAATATCCCGCACCACTTTTTGTTCAGCCCAGGCGGAGGTAATCTTTACTTGCCGCTTTTTACCAATACCCTCTAACTCCAACAAGCGTTCTGGGGTTTGCTCAATCACATCAAAAACTACGTCTCCAAAGGCTTTGACTAACCGCTTTGCAAAGTGAGGCCCAATTCCCTTTACCATCCCAGAACCTAAATATTTTTCGATGCCTTCTAATGTTGTTGGCACAATCGTCTTGATGGTTTTGGCTTGAAATTGAACCCCGTGCTTGGGGTCATTAATCCAAATGCCGGTAGTTTCAATATATTCACCTGCTGTAATTGAAGGGGTATTGCCGGTGACAGTCACCAGGTCTCGCTGGCCTTTGACTTTGACGCGAATGACAAAAAAGCCAGATGCTTCACTGTGAAAGGTGACCCGCTCGACAGGGCCTGACACATGAATTAACGGCTGGTGTTGGTGAATGGGCTGGGAGTGGTTAATAACTGAGTCTCTTATTTTAATACTACACTGATGCAGCCCATTTTAGCGGATACGAGTATTAATTAAAAAGAGTGAATTAATTGTCTGGGCGGTTAATCTGAAAGGACAGCTACAACCAGAGAAATCTTGTTCTATAGTTTTCTAACCTATTTACCAGCTTCAAGGTATCTGCTATCAATAACTATTGGCCATCCAATAACCAGCACTGGACGCTCAACATGACAACAAAAAAACTCCCTGCGATAAAAGATCGATACACAAAAACACAAATATTAGCTGAGTTAGCAGCAAACACCGGGCTGACAAAAAAAGAAGTCACAGCTGTTCTTGATGAACTGACTGATTTGATGGAGCGACACATTAAGAAACGGGGTTGTGGTGAGTTCACCCTGCCTGGCTTGATGAAAATAGTGACTAAGAAAAAGCCTGCTACCAAAGCCCGTAAAGGAGTGAACCCTTTTACAGGAGAAGAAATGATGTTTAAGGCTAAACCAGCCTCAGTGCAAGTTAAAGTAACACCGTTAAAACGCCTAAAAGACTATGCGTTATCATAGTTGAGTTACATCAATAAAGGCCTTTGCAGTAAAGCCTTTATTGACGGTTAAACAGACATTACTTAATACTGTCAACACCAACTTAAAAAGTCCGTTTTTTGCCAATTTAAATTACAGACTCAAAAATCAGCCCTGGACTAATACCAAATCGTTTACTTAAAGCAATGATGTGCTGCTTAGTTAAGTTTCGCTTTAGACATCAAGGTTTTATCACCAATTTCAGGAAAGTCTGAAAGCTTTGATTGGTGTTGATCAATGATTAGCAGCAATATAGCTACATCAGCAGGCGCTTGATGAGTTTTTTTCTCGAAGGCGTCTTCGTAATGTTCCTTATTTTTGATGTTGAGATAAGGATCAGCTACAAGAGCAAAAAGATCCCACCTGCTTTAACTGATTCAATGCTCATAATTAACGAGCTTCAATCCTAATAGCCATGGCAAGGCGGCGTTGATGAGTTCAAATCTTGCTTAGATGATAATATTGATTCATAATTACATCAATATTGATTCAGGGATATTGCCATGCGTACTACAGTGACTATTGATGATGCCTTATATGACAAAGCTCTGGAAATGGCTGACCCTAATATGGATAAGTCAGAGCTTTTCAGAGAAGCAGTCAAAACATTCGTAAGAGTACAAGCAGCTAAACGCCTTGCGGCTTTAGGTGGTGCAGCACCTGAAATGCCGGATATTCCTCGCAGACGCGAGGAGCCCTCTGAATAATGAGCGTGCTTGTTGATACTTCTGTATGGGTCGATCACTTCAGAAACCGAAACAACGCCTTGGTTAATCTTATTCAGATTGACTTGGCATTGACTCATCCAATGGTTTTAGTTGAGCTTGCTTGCGGGACTCCTCCAGCCCCTCGCTCTAGAACACTCAACGACATTGGGCTTTTACAACCAGCCAATCAAGCTAGCTTGAACGAAGTGATCGAGTTTATTGAGCGTGAAAAGTTGTATGGGAAAGGATGTGGTTTAGTGGACACAGCGCTACTTGCTTCTACACTGATTACCCCTGGTGCTAAGTTATGGACACTTGATAAGCGTCTTGCAAGCTTAGCTGAACGCTTCGACGTGAGATATCAGCCAGCTCTATCAAATTAAAACTAGGAGGCTCAGCCCTCCTAGTACCTTGTCTGTTATGGCCAGTTCAAGGCGGGCCAACACTAACAAAAACCCATAGATAGCACAAGTTATGTACACCTTTTGCCGTGTAGCAGTGTCACAGATGTTCTACGACGACGGCCTGACAGATTTAGCCCACTTAGCTAAAAAATCAGGTATATATCTGGTTGGCCAAGGGTGATGGCATTTATGAGGTAGTTAAGTTTAATTCGGGGCTGCCAATAACTATAACTTTAAAGCAGGAGATTTTGGCGGGTTTTACTTGACCACTTGTAGTTACTTATCGCACGGGTGAAATTTTTATGCACCCTCAATTACGTAATCCCCTCTGCACTTTCTCTAGAAATATTATCTATGCTATGCAATAGATCGACGTAAAAGTTTTGAGGGGGCGAGCAATGAAACTTAAGTTAATAGCTTTTTTTATCACTCTTAACACCTTTCTTTGCTTCACCACTTCTTTTGCACATCAGGACAACAACATAAAAACCGACCGTAAAAATATCGGTAAAATTGAATTTCACATTTCCTGCAGTGATGAGGCCCGACAAAAATTTGAGCGCGCTCTGGCTTTGCTACACCATATGATGTACGCACAGGCCAAAGAACACTTTACCGCCTTAACTCAGCAGGAGCCCGGTTGTGCTATGGCCCACTGGGGGGTTGCGATGACTTTGTTTCAGCCCCTGTGGCCGGGGCATCCCAGTGAGGAGAAACTTGACGAGGGCTGGCAGGCAATAAATAAAGCCAAAACCATTCAAACTATCAGCCCACGGGAGAAAAGCTATATTACTGCCACAGAAGCATTTTTTAATAACAGGCAATCTCTAACACACCCTCAACGGATTGCCGCCTGGGAAACGGCGCAACACAAAACATTTCAACAATTCCCCGATGATATCAATGCTGCGGCCTTTTACGCTCTCTCTCATCTCGCTACTGCTCCCAAAGAGGATAAATCCTATAGCCACCAAAAAGAGGCGGGAAAACTGTTGGAAAAGCTTTATCAACGAGAGCCCCAACACCCTGGCGTAATCCACTATACGATTCACGCCTATGACAACCCCATGCTTGCTAATCGTGCTATTACTGCTGCCCGCGCTTACGATAAAATCGCCCCAGATGTACCCCACGCACTCCATATGCCCACCCATATTTTTGTCCGTATAGGCCTCTGGCCTGATGTAGTTCAATGGAATGAGCGGTCCGCAAAGGCAGCGTTGAATTATCCTGCTGGAGATTTTATCTCCCACCACTATCTACATGCTTTGGATTATTTGCTCTATGCCCATTTACAAGGTGGGGATGACCAAGCGGCTAAAAAAACACTTAAGGAAATGAAAACCGCTAGCAAGCACCAGGAAACCTTCGTCAGTGCCTATGCCTTAGCTTCAATGCCAGCTCGTTTTGCACTGGAGCGCCATTACTGGCAAGAGGCTGCACAATTAGAATCTCGCGTGCCCGAAAGCTTTCCCTGGGAGAAATTTCCCCAGGTGGAGGCGATTAGTTATTTCGCCAAAGGCCTAGGAGCGGCAAGAAGTGGGGATCTCGCATCAGCCCAGCAGAGTATTCAGATGATGGACCAGCTTTACGCAAAAACCAAGCAGGCGGGTAGTAACTACTGGGCAGTATTGGTGGAGGCCCAGCGCAAAACTGTCGTGGCCTGGATTCATTTTCTGAAAAGAGACACTAAGACTGCTCTTGCCATGATGCGTCAAGCTGCAGATCTTGAAGACTCTGTCGATAAACACCCCGTCACACCCGGAGTGGTGCTACCTGCCAGAGAACTACTGGGAGATATGCTGATACTAACGGCAAACTATCAGGATGCTATAAGTGCTTATGAAGCCAGTCTTGCTATTTCACCGAATCGTTTAAACAGCATTTATGGGATTGGCTATGCGAACGAGCTGGCGGGTAATTCCACCAAAGCCAAACTCTATTACAAGAAGTTATTTGAGATTGCCGCTCCTTCAGTAAAAAAATTGGCACAAAAAACAAAAGGGAAAGATATTAGAGAGAGTCTCAAGCAAAGCAGGAAATTTCTTGAGAAACATCAAGCACTCTAATCTCTGGAAATTATCGCCCTGCAATCCCTATAAGAGGTATTACTTTAATTTGAGAGAAGCATTATTATAAGAAGTGCCACATAGATTTTAACACTTTTTATAAATTAACCGTTTCCCATTGGCAAGTGTGCTCTAGCCGAAACCTCTTTCGAGCGCACGGCTGTCGAGGGGATACGAAACATCAAATTACACCATGATAATTAAAGACTAGCTATACACCTGAAAAGCAAACACATATATTATGTTGGTGTGAGACCAATAGGTTACATATACTTAGTAGCTGATCCTCTTTGATTTCTAACAAGGATCTGCTTGATGGCTCAGTACCTCCGTTTATTCATATCGATAGTGATACTCTTATCTTTAAGTGCTCATGGGGTTTGCGAAAATATTTGGCATATATCTACAGGCCCAGATTTTGAGACAGATATTGACTCACAAGTGATTTCGATAGTCGTTAAGCAAGCATATGAACTTTCGAAGGAAAAAGTTAGGATTACCTCTTCCCCTTCATGGAAAAGATCTTTAATCGAAGCTAATGCTGGCCGTGTAGACGGAGAACTTTACCGTATCAAGGGTATTAGTAAGAAGTTTCCAAATTTAGTTATCATCCCGATCCCTGTAGGCAATGTATCTGCATTGGCTTTTACCAACAAAGAGAAATTAAAATCACTCAAAATAGATAGCTGGAATAGCCTAAGTAATCATAGTATTGGGATATTGAATGGTATTTTATATATTGAGGATGAATCGAAAAAAAATAATTTAAAAATGATTGAAAAAGTTCAAACCTATGACCAATTATTGAATGTTGTTTATTTTAATAGGGTTGACTTTGGCGTATGGTCTTACCCTACCTATCTCTCCTTTATTAAAGATAAACGATTTAATCAACTACATATATTTAAGACACCTTTATCTGTGGAATATTTATATCATTACATACATAAAAAAAATAAAAACTTAATAGTAAAGCTAACTAATGCATTAGGAATTATGCAAGAAAATGGAGAAATTAAAAAAATAAGGA